>CAYXFI010000546.1:0-2460 GCA_964464205.1 uncultured Cytophagia bacterium | reverse complement strand
ATCTCCACTCGAAAAACAGCCCTCGCGCGCGTCGGCCCATTCGCAGCGCCGGTCCCGCGCGCTCACAACGACTGTGGACTCGAGGCCCTATCGCTCCACGAGGATCTTCTGGCTAAAGACGCGACCGTCGAGGGACTTCGCCACCAGTACGTAGACTCCCGATGGCACCATGCTACCATCGAGACCGTTGCCATTCCACAGGACGCGGTGCAACCCCGCCTCCGACACGGGAACGCTCCTCTTCCACACCAACCTTCCCATCACGTCGAACAGGTCGAGCTCCACCCTCGACCCGACCAGAGCTCGCGGAGCGTTGAAGGACAGGTAGGCGGAGGTTGAGAGGGGATTGGGCGACACCGGCAGTAGGCGGAACTCCTGCGGGCTACCCACCCACACCCCGCCGATCGCGAGACACTTCTTCTCACCCTGGGGACCCACTTCCGAGAGCCGGTAGAACAGCTCCCCTTCGACAGCGGTGGTGTCCCGGAAAACGTACTCCTGGCTCACATTCTTCTCGCCACGGGCCCTTACGAGCCCGATCGGGACGAAAGACGTGCCATCCCGAGAGCGTTCGATCAGATAACCGTAGCAGTTGCTCTCCGAGGCTGCCGTCCAGCGCAACACCACCTCACCGGCGACCGGGCCGATCACCTGGAATGACAGCAATTCCACCGGCACCGAGGTGGAAGAGTCCTGAGGATAAATCACGTAGGAGAGGATCTTCGACTCCTGGAGTTCCTCGTCGTAGTAGAGACTGTCGAGCGTCAGATGCGCGACGAAGGTCTGGCTGGGATCCGGCTTGGGCTGGAACTGGACCCGCACAGCCGGGCTATCGGAAGGAATCGGGTACGGAGAAAAGCCAGCCACTCGCACTTCATCCAAACTGTCGCCGTATTCGACGAATAGGTCATCGTTGTTCTGCTTCTCGAGACCGCTGAATTCCAGCAGGTGGCCTGGATACTTCAGGAAGAACTCGAAAGCGAAAACATCCCGATCAGAAGGGACAAACAGATCGTACCCAACATTTTGGCTCGGATAGACAGGCTCCAGAACCGAGTCGGCGTACACCACGAGGTTGGAGTAGATCGGGCCGAGCTGGGCCGGGTACTGATTGTCGGGATAGCCCGTCTGCAAGTCGAGGGAAGTGGTGTAGTCTCTGCCAAGGAAGACATACCGCAGGACAAAATTGCTCTGATTGATGTTCTCCACCACGAGCGTGTCGTTTATGAAGAAGCGGACTCGATTGGCATCCCACTTCACGGTGAACTTGTACGTCGAGTCGACATCCCATTGCAAGTATTCGCGATAGGTCTGAATCAGGTCTCCCGCGTGCGACAGGAACTTGATACCACCGTCGTAGAAAGTCCCAGTGTGAAGATTCCACACGGCCTTCCCGGTGGAATCGCTTCTGAGATAGGACCAGTGATTGTGGTCGCCGATCTCGTCCGTGTACATCGCGAGGATGTGGTGGCGCTGAGAGCTGTTCTGTATCTCCGGATCAAAATTGCGCACTGTGATTTCCAATGTGCCACGGATGATGTAGACGTGGGTATCGAAAATGATCATATCATCCCATTCCACCGGGGTCCAGCCGCCTCCGGAGACGAATTCGCCGCCGTGGACGTCACCGACCGATCCCCCGTTCAAAGAGTCGACCAAGACCTGGCCGGATGCCTCAAGGCCCCCAGACGCGATCGCAAACGCCAGGAATACAACAAGCATGTACGCAACTCGCGCTACTCTCGCTCGTGTTCGCAAGCCAGTCATTTGCCGCGCCTCATCCACCTTCTGCCCCTTTGGATTCCCGAGTCGAAGTAGCCCCGGTATCCACGGGTGCGGCGGAGAAATCCCCGAATCCGGTCTACTTTCGGTCGCTACCCCGTGGCCACCTAACAGCGCGCGAGCACACGTCAAGAGAACCACGAGCCGCGCCGTTTCGGGGGTCTCTCCGGCGCATTTTCAGACCCACAGCACCTATCGCAGGTAGGTCATCTTCAAGACTCTCACCACCCTACTATCAAAAGTCCAGCGTAGCCAGTAGACGCCGGAAGGGAGTCTACGGCCCGCCCGGTCCCTGGCATCCCACCGGAGGAGATATTCGCCCGGGGTGAGTGTGGCCTCCTGCAGCGTTGCCACCCGCGCGCCCCGGATGTCAAACACTTCCACCTTGCTCTCCCCGGTGACCGGCACAGCAAGGCGTATGAGAGTCTCGTCGTTGAACGGGTTGGGATAGTTCGGACCAATCGCAAAGTCCTGGGGGACACTGGTCTTGTCGCCGCTAACTCCCGTCCCCGTGGCGACAGTGGGTGTCCTGCCATTGATCGTGAAGGTCCGCAAACTCACCACCGAATCTGCCGGCTCAGGCGTCCAGAAATAGAGACGGAGAACGCTGCCCGTCGAGGCTGCCGTGACGCCGAAAGCTCCCACACGCACTTCTTTTTCCAGTTCCCGCTCAAGCAC
>CAYXFI010000545.1:0-2463 GCA_964464205.1 uncultured Cytophagia bacterium | reverse complement strand
GGCGCGCTACGCCGTCCTCACGGCCAAGCATCACGACGGCGTGGCCCTGTGGCCCACGAAGTGCAGCCACCTGAACGTCGTCGAGAAGACCCCGGCGGGCAGAGATCTCGCTGGGCCTTTCTGCGAGGCGATGCGTAAAGCCGGTCTGAAAGTCGGCCTGTACTTTTCCCACCTGGACTGGTCCCACCCGGACTACCCGCACTTCACCCGCTCCCAGAAGCGCTACGACCCGCGCGCCGATTCCACTCGCTGGCAGCGATTTCTGGATTTCGAGCGCTGTCAAATCGAAGAGATTTGCGAACGCTACAAACCCGATCTGCTCTGGTTCGACGGCGACTGGGACTACCCGGCTGAAATGTGGCGTGCGAAGGAGTTGCGCGAGTGGATCGACTCACTGCTGCCCGGCGTGATCGTGAACTCCCGCATCCGCGGTTACGGGGACTACGCCACGCCTGAGCAGGGCCTCCCCGTTTTCCGTCCGAAAGCCCGCTGGTGGGAGCTGTGCATGACGATGAACGACTCCTGGGGCTACCAGCCGAACGACCGCAACTACAAGACCCCCAACGAAATCATCCGAATCTTCGTGGACTGCCTCAGGATGGGCGGAAACCTGTTTCCCGACGTCGGTCCAAAGCCGGTCGGCACGATTCCGGAGGAACAGGTGGGGATTCTGCGGGAGACGGTCCTGGCGATGCTGCTCGACGGGCCCATCGATCTGTACCGTGCCGAGGAATAAATGGGCATCGGAGGCCGAATCTTAGGCTGCTTGGCCTCCTGGTCCAGCCCCGCGAGTGTAAGCTTGAGCTCACTCCGGCCACCCCGCGAGATGCCGATCTGACATGGTCAGGGATTTCGCCCTCGCTGGGCTTTTCGGGGGTTCAGGAGTTGGAGGGGTAGAGCTGGCATATGATCGAGTAGGACGGGTGGCGGGAAGGAGAGGCTCGGTTGCGCAGAGCCGAGAAGCCGGCGTAAGGGGAGTCCGCGCCCAGACTGGTCTCACGAGCACGCCCGAGCGACAGAAAATGGTTGCCTCGGAGCCGATCCCTTCCGAAATCCCTGCGTCACTGGGTCAACTGGACGCCTGCCATGACCCCTCGTGAACGAATCCTCACAACTCTGCGCCACGCTGAACCGGATCGGGTGCCGCTGGACCTCGGGAGCACCCAGGTCACGGGGATTTCCGTCCACGCTTACCGCCGCCTCCGCGAATACCTGAAGCTACCGGCCCGACCAGTCCGCCTGTCCGACGCCATCCAGCAAATCGCCCTGCCCGACGAAGACCTGCTGCGGCACTTCGGAGTCGACACCAGGGGACTCTGGCCGCTCACCAATCACAACTACGATTTCCAGGACCAGGACGACGGGCAGTACCTGTGGCACATTGACGAGTGGGGACTGGGCTACCGAATTGCTAAAGACGGGGGACTCTGGTACGATCTGTTTCAGAGTCCGCTTGCGGGAGGGGAGTTGCGGCCCGAACGCATTGAGCGGCACTCCTGGCCAGTGGGCGGCGACCCGAAACGCGTCCAGGGGCTCCGGGCGGAAGCCGAGAAATACCGGGAGGCAGGCTACGCGGTAGTGCTGAAAAGCGTGTGCGCTGGCCTGCTGGAGATGGCAATCCGACTGCGGGGAATGGAGGAATTCCTGGTCGACCTGCTCACGGATCCGACAAATGCATGCCGTTTGCTGGACAAGATCCTGGAAATCAAACTGGATTACTGGGAAACGGCTCTGGGCGAGCTTGGCGACCTGGTCGACGTGGTTGCGGAAGGCGATGACTACGGAACGCAAACCTCTCAACTCATCTCCGCCGACTTATTCCGGCGCGTTTTCAAGCCCAGGCTTTCGGAATTGATCCAGTTCCTCCGCAGGAAAGCCCCTCACGCCTTCGTGTTTTTCCACTCCTGTGGCAGCGTCCGGGAAATCTTGCCAGATTTGATCGAGATCGGTGTGGACATTCTGAACCCCGTCCACATCACAGCTGAGGGCATGAACCCCCTCTCGTTGAAACGCGACTTTGGGAAGGACATCGTGTTCTGGGGCGGGGGAATCGACACGCAGGGTACGCTACCGCACGGAAGCCCAGAGCAGGTACGCGACGAGGTGCGCCGAAACTTGGAAGCACTGGCACCCGGCGGAGGGTACGTCTTCAACACGGTGCACAACATTCAGGCGGACGTTCCCCCGGAGAACCTCGTTGCGATGTTCGAAGCCCTCCGGGAGTACGGTGTCTACTCGTGACGGGCGGTATTGCTGCTCGCTCCCGAAGACTGCGGTGGCCGTCTCGGGGACTTGAGTCAGTGGTTCCGGTGAGCCAAGGGGGCCTCGAAAGGACGCGGACATTTGCGCCGGGAATCTGAGTTCCAGCAAGCGATGGTCGAGCGCACGGAGTAGCCGGTGGAAAGAGACCGACTTCCTCGTTACCGTTGGGTGATCCTGATCCTGCTATTCCTCGCCACGACG
>CAYXFI010000544.1:0-2466 GCA_964464205.1 uncultured Cytophagia bacterium | reverse complement strand
GGCCACCCTCCCGCGAATTGCAGGGCCCTGCTCTTACCAGGTGCCCTGCGTGCAGTCAGTCTCACCAAGTCTGCCCGGAGGTCCAGGTTCCCGCCACTACTCGCCGCTACGGCCGTGTCTTTCTTCCGTCGCAGCAGATGCGATTGCAGCGCGAACGCCTTCCTCCGTCAGAGTGGGGAAATCCTTGAGGATTTCCCCACTGTGGCTCCCTCTGCCAGGCTCGCCAATATCGTACGTACCGTGACCCTCGTGCCTTTAATCACGGGCTGACCGCCGCAGACATTGGGATCCGTCACAATCAATTTCGAAAAGTTGTCACACACTGGTTACCCGTCGCGTTCATCCGCTCGACGCTGTAGTACTGCCGACTGATCACTTGTCGCGATAGGTTTCCTGCTCCAAAAGATCCCCGCACACCCAGGGCTAACCGTGCTAACGTCCCTGCCGTAAGGGCATGCACGGCGACGGGGCAAAAACAAAGGTGTCCGGGCAATTCACTTTCAGCGACCTTTTCTCTCCCCGGTTTCCCCCGGCGTCTCGAAAACGACCCGCTCGTCAGTGGCCGACGCCGCGTAGTTCAGAGCCTCGTAGATGTCCTCGCGTTCTAGCTCGGGCCACCCTTCCAGAATCTCATCGATGGTCATGCCTGAAGCCAAATACGCAAGAATCGAAGAGACGGGGATTCGAAACCCGCGGATGCACGGTTTTCCAAAGCACGTGTTCGGGTCCAACGTAATGCGATCGAACTTCGGATGCTGAATCTCCATCGCGAACCTGCCTGCCACTACGTGGCTCGGTGCCAACTCCAAACGCAGCCCACTCGCGCTTACCAATGCTTGAACTAGCGCCCGATCGCGCAGCGCTGCAGCGAAGTTTTGGACACATCATAGGCTCTGCTTCCGCCCCTCGGGGCTGCCCTCCTTCTGACGTTCGCTCAGCCAGCGTTTGAGAGATTCCCGGCTCTCCTGCGAGGGTATGCCCGCCAGCAAATGCGCGACCTCGATGTCTTCGTCCAAGTCCGGCCAACGTATGCCTTCGCCGCGCCCAATGATCTCCCAGTTGGCCCGTTCGCTTGGCGTAGCATGAAGCAAGCGAGGAAACCAGGCAAGTGGTACACTGATTGTACGACAGTCCTCCAGCTCCATCACGAGCTCCTCAGTAGTGACGATGACAGCTCGAGCTTCCGGTTTGGTTTCAAGCACCGAAGTAACCACAGTTTGGGTCCGATAGTTCAGTTCGGCGCTGCCCGACGGGCGCTGGCATCCAGCAAGTCTTAGGAGCTCGAAGGGCGCGCCTCGCCTGCGGACGGACCGCGTTCAGCCAAATCCTCATCAGCTTGCGCCGGCTCCGCACGTGCACGTTCGGAGTTTCCGCACCTTCCCTTGCGCGTAAGAAAAAGCCACAGGCGTAGATTCGTCCGACAGTCGGCACGGCCCTCAGCTCCACTCATCCACGTGCACCACCGCCTTCACCACGCCGTCCCGGTAATGAACTGAGGTGGCCATCGCCTCCTCAGTGCGGGAAAAGGGAAACACATGCGTGATCAGCGGTTTCAGATCCAGCAAGCCCCGTTCGACCATGGGCAGCGTGTACTCGTACACGTGCTTCATCCGGCGCACCATGTAGATCGTGAGCCCCTTGCGGCGCGAAGGCGTGGATTTGAAGCTGATCCACTCATCCACGGGGATCCCGATCAACACGGCGTTGCCACCCGGCCGAGCCATCTCCACCGCTTGCTGTGGCGTTTCACGAACCCCGGCCGCTTCGAACACCACGTCCACTCCGCGGCCGCCCGTGTGATCCAGAACCGCCTGGATCACGTCTTGCTTCTCCGGGTTGAGCGCCACGTCCGCCCCGAGTTTCCGTGCAAGCTCCAGGCGGTAGTCGAGCGGATCCGTCACGATGATCCCCGTCGCACCCATCGCTCGGAGGACCAGGAGGGTGCACAGTCCGATTGGGCCGACGCCCAGAATTGCCGCCGTCCAGCCAGGCTTGAAGTGCCCGAGACGCACCGAGTGCAGCGCCACGCCCAGCGGCTCCAGCAGGGCACCCTCGTCGTAGCTGACCCCTTCGGGCAGCTTGTAGAGCAGTTCGGCAGGGTAAGCCATGTATTCCCGGAAGGCGCCGTCCACCGGAGGTGTGCCGCAGAACTGCACATCCGGGCACAGGTTCGGGTGTCCCGTTCGGCACATCTCGCACTTGCCGCAGTGCCGTGCCGGCTCCACGGCCACCCGATCGCCGGGCCGCACTGAAGTGACGTCCGGCGCCACCTCCACCACCTCGGCGGAGAATTCATGGCCCAGGATCAGCGGGCCGGGCATGTCCTCCTCGCCGAGCTTGCCGTGCAGGTAGCGGTGACTGTCGGAGGCACACACGCCAACCGACTTGATCTTGATCAGCGCCTCGCCGGTGCTAATGGTCGGCATCGGGAGGTCGCGGAATTCCAGTTTCTCCGGGCCCAGAAGA
>CAYXFI010000543.1:0-2466 GCA_964464205.1 uncultured Cytophagia bacterium | reverse complement strand
CCGAGGGCTACATCGAGGACTTCCTCGAACATCTCGATCTCGGCGCCTTCCGGGATCGCCGGCTCAAAATCGTGATCGACTACTCTTACGGCGCCGCCTCTTTCGCTCTCCCCCAGATCCTTGGGCACCTGCAGTGCGAGGCAATTTCCCTTAACGCCTTTGCCGATCCGGCGAAGCTCACGCGCTCACGCAAGGACTTTGCCGCGGCGCTGGCCCAACTCGCAACGATCGTGACGTCCGTGCACGCCGACGTTGGCATGCTGATCGACGCCGGCGCCGAGAAGATCTTCGTCGTCGACGAGAAAGGTCGCTACATCGACAGCGATCGCCTTCTGACCCTCGTGACCTACCTTGTGCTCCACTTCCTGCGGGCCAAACGCATCGCCGTGCCGGTGACCATTTCTTCCCAGATCGACGAGCTGGCCTCCGAGTACGGCGCCAGCGTCGTACGCACCCCCGACGACAGCGGAGCCCTCCTCGAAGCCTGCCTCACCCACGGCGTGGAATTCGCCGGCGACGGCCTCGGGGGTTTCATCTTTTCCGACTTCCTGTTCTCGTTCGACGGAATGTTCGCTCTGGCCAAGATCTTGGAACTGCTCGCGAAAAGCGGCGCGCGGTTCGGCGAGCTGGACCGCCAGATCCCCCTCAGGCCCCTTGTGAGCCTGCAGGTCCCGTGTCCCAAGACCCGCAAGGGTGAGCTCATGCGCCGGCTCCTGGAACACACGGCCGATCAACCCCGCGACCTGACCGACGGCATCCGACTCCTGCTCGACGGTGCCTGGGTCCTGCTCCTGCCCGATCGCTCTCAGCCCCTGTTTCACATCCGCGCCGAAGCCGATGACCCGCTCCACGCCGCGGAGCTAGCGCGTCGCTACCGGGACCTTGTGCAGAACTGGCTGAGCGCCTAACGGCCACCGGCGCAAGGGACACAAGCCATGAGTCTTTTGCCAGGCAGCTCACGGTGTCAGGGTCGAGCGGGCGGCGCTACCGGCCCAAGAGCCACAGTGACCGAGCGCCACCGATCTCAGTCGAGCACGCGGGGGTCTTTCTGAGGCGCTGAAACGGGTTTGGCGGGAACCTTCTCTGGGGAAGGGCCTACGCGGTTCCGACCGTCCTCTTTGGCCATGTAGAGCGAGCGATCCGCCAGCTCGAGGAGGTGCAGCGGCTCCTCTGAGTGTCTGGGGTAAGTCGCCACCCCCACCGAAATCGTGATTTTCCCCTCTGGCTGAATTTCTTCGCCCTCGAACGGCGTAGCCTCCACGTGGCGGCGCAGCTTCTCGGCCACCTTGCGCGCCCTTTCGTAGTCGGTTTCCGGCAGCAAAACCACGAATTCTTCGCCGCCGTATCTCGCCACGAAGTCCGTCCGCCGCAGACTGTCGGAGAGTTCCTGCGCCAGCCGACGGAGCAGGCTATCGCCCGCGAGATGCCCCAGGGTGTCGTTGTACACCTTGAAGTGGTCGATGTCGATCATCAGCACCGAGAGGGTTCGGCCGTAGCGCCGCGCGCGCTCGAACTCCCTCACGAACACCTGGTTGAAATGCCTCCGATTGTGAATCCCGGTGAGCGGGTCGGTGAACGATAGCTCCTTGGTGCGTTCGAAATTCAGGATGGAGCTCACCATTGGCCCCACTTGAGAGCTCAGCTTGCGGAGAAGTTCCACGTCGCGGCGGGGGAAACCCCTCTCGGCGCGCCTCGCCAGGCCCAGCAGCCCCACATCGCTCCCGTCCGAGCCGCGCAACACGAGAAGAAGCACGCTGACATCCGCACCGAAAAGCTCCGTCAGCGGGTCCGTTGCCCGATGGGTGCGCAAGCGGTGCACGTAGCCTTTGGTCCGCAGCGTTCGCAACTCGTTCCGCACCCGCAACGTGGCCACTGCGCTGGACTCGCGGGCCAACCGGTACGAATTCCGCAGCACAAAGGCCTCGCCGTCCTCGTCTTTCAGGAACAAAGCGAAACGTTCAACATCGAAGCGGGACACGAAGAAGCTCCGGAGGGCGTTGGTCGTTTCATCCAAGCTGAGGGTTGTTGCGAGGGAACGCAGAATCTGGTAGAGGCAATCCAGCTCGAGGACGCGTTCATTGAGCTCGCGGTTGGTGCGCTCCAGCCGGCGCACCTGCTCGCGCAGTTTGTCCACCGCCGCTACCGATTTGCCCTCCTTGACCCGCATGGCCCCTTTCAAGCTGACCCTTCGACCAGCTTCTCTCGTCCCTCCCCGGATATTCCCCCACGGACGAGCGCCAGATATTGGAACAGGCCCGCCACAGCGGACTCGTAGTCGCTCGTCGGCGCCGTGCGCAGCACCAAATTGTAGACCTTACCATTCGCTGTCTCCGCGAGGCCCGCGCGCACGACGGCGCCGCTCCGGATCAGCAGATGAGCGCCCAGTGGGATTCCCCCCCAGTGCAGATCCACGCCCATCGCCGCGTGGGCTTTCTTCGCCTCCCGCAGGAGCCGTCGCTTAGCCAA
>CAYXFI010000542.1:0-2470 GCA_964464205.1 uncultured Cytophagia bacterium | reverse complement strand
GGAACGCTGACCCTGAAAACCCCCGCTCATTTGGGCAACGGCGAGGGCGACGTCCTCACGGACATGCCCCTGTTTGTGGATCCCTCCGACGGCAAGACGCCGGTCATCTACGGCGCTTCCTTGGCTGGCGCCCTGCGGGCGTATCTGGAGAAGCGGCTCGGGAACGGGGGTCGCGCCGACGTCCAAATGCTGTTCGGTGCCATGAAGCGCAACGACGCTGGCGAGCAGAGCCCGCTGATCGTGGACGATGCGTTTGGGAGATTGTCGGAGGACTCGGGCGTCGAACAACGGACGGGTGTGAGGATCGACCCGGTGAGCCGGACGGCTCGGGCGAAGAAGCTGTTCGAGGCCGAACTCTGGCCAGCGGGCGCAGAGTTTACCCTGTCGTTCGAACTGGTGATCCGGAAGAACGACAACGAGGACGAACTAAGAGAGCTTCTTGCCACTGCTCTACAGGGGCTGAGCGACGGGAGCATCCGTTTGGGTGCCCGCAAGACGCGCGGCTGGGGCCGGGTCTCGGCCAACGGCTGGAAGGTGGCAGAATTTGACTTCTCAAAAGTCGACGACATCCTGGACTGGATCGAGGATCCGGGGAAGCGTCTCGACAAAGCCTCGGCCCACGGCACCGTTGCAGACGCTCTGGGAGTCGGCAAGGGTGACGACGCTCGCTGCTACTTCAAAGTCGACGCCACCTTCGGCGTTGCCGGTTCGCTGCTGATCCGCTGGGTCGGCGACGCGGGCGACCCGGATCTGGTGCACCTGCGGTCGCACCGTAGCGGAAGAGGATTGGTGCCCGTACTCTCCGGCACCAGCCTGGCCGGGGTGCTCCGCGCCCGAGCGGAGCGTATCGTTCGCACCCTGAATCCGGGGCAACCTCGCCTGGATCTGATCCACGAACTCTTTGGACCGATTCTGGGCGAAGGCGACTCCGGCTCCCGCAAACCCCCGCCCAGGGCGAGCCGCCTGCAGGTAGATGAAGCCGAGATCAAAAACCCGGCTCCCGAGCTGGTTCAAACGCGGGTCAGCATCGATCGCTTCACCGGTGGCACCCGCCACGGGGCTCTGTTCACGGAACAGCCGGTGTTCGCGAAGGGCCAAACCACCGTCAGCCTCACCCTCACCTTGCGAGAACCGGAAAACTGGGAGATTGGCCTGTTGCTCCTGCTCCTCAAGGACCTGTGGACCGAGGACCTGCCGGTGGGTGGGGAGGCATCGGTGGGTAGGGGACGGTTGCGCGGTCGAAAAGCTAGATTGATCTGGGAGAACGGAGGCGCCCCAAAGAAATGGGAAATCGAACAAAATGGTGTCGGGCTACAAGTGACGGGCAGCCCCGAGGAGCTCGAGGATCTTGTTCGTGCTTTGCACAACAAACTGAAGAGTCACGTGGCAGATGAGTCCGGAGGCAGGGATGTCGGCCAGGAAGGAAAAGCAGCCGGAAACCAGTAACCCAGAGCGAACGGATCTGACCCGCGTGCGCAGTCTGAATCCCGGTTGCTACGAGTGGCAGTCCAAGGAGGTCGCCGTCAAGGATTGGGGGGATCACAACGGAATCAGGACATGGCTCGCGGCCGAGGGGAGGCAGATCGGCGCCCGGTGGCTCCTGGCTTTCGCCGACGACGGCGTCATCTGGGGGCGATTC
The DNA here is from genome assembly GCA_964464205.1 of uncultured Cytophagia bacterium. Taxonomy (GTDB): domain Bacteria; phylum Zhuqueibacterota; class Zhuqueibacteria; order Oleimicrobiales; family Geothermoviventaceae; genus Zestofontihabitans. The sequence continues at coordinate 831 of CAYXFI010000542.1, read as the reverse complement.
AACGACGATGGAACGCTAGACCTCTCTTCTGACCACGCCCCCGACGTTTCGCCCCCGCTCCTTCCGGAAACCCTGCAGGAGCTCCGCGCCTTCGGCGCAGAGGCGGAACTCCTGCTCTGGAGGAGCGGCCCGGGCGAATGGAAAGCCAGAATCCTGCGGGACGCGACGCGCGAGGGCCAGGCGAAGTGCTGGTACTACGATGAACATCAGATCCTCTGGGGAACCCAGGGCGAGCTCGTCGGCAACTCAGGGTTCACGCTGATGACCGACGGGGAGCAGGGGATGCAGCATGTGGTTCCACTGGAGGCCGACGGAAATTGGAACGTAGAGTCGAGACCTCTGCGCCTCACCGTGCGCCACTACGTGGAGGCAGACGACAACGGCCTCCTGCGCGTGGTCGCCAGTCGACTGGTGACGGTTTACAAGTCGCAACAGGGTGGGAACAATGATGACCAGAAAGATTCTGAAACTGCCGGGGCACGTGAATCCCAGCAGTGACAACCGCATCGCGTGCGCGCCCTACAATTTCGTGCCTCTACCGGAAGCGGTCGTTCCAGCCGTGGAGAGCCCCGATGAGCTTCCGGATCACAACCGGTACTACGAGGATCGCCATTCCGGCTACTTCGAGGTCACCCTCACCACCATGGCACCGCTGTACGTGCGGGGACCGCTGAAGAGAGCTCAAGAACCCCACGAGGACGAGTTTGCCAGGTCGGAAAGCCCTGAGAAGGAGGAAGCCAAGCCGTTTTGGGAGCGCGTTCAGAACCGCCCCGATTTCTTCCACACCGGCGACCCCGATCGCCCCACTATCCCCGGTTCCACCCTCCGCGG
>CAYXFI010000541.1:0-2471 GCA_964464205.1 uncultured Cytophagia bacterium | reverse complement strand
CGGTCGGCGTCGTCTAGCCAGCCTCCAAGTCGAACTCCGGGATCCCAAACCAGAATCCCGTGCCCGTGAGGCTGTCGATCTCCGCCTGGATCAGATCGAAGTGACTCTCCTCCACTTCTTTCAGGGTCTGCAGCAGGCGTCGAAGCTCCGGGTCCGTGGCTTTGCTCATCCAATTGGTGTAGAACTCAATGGCCCGTCGTTCCAAATCCAGGGCCGTCTGCAGTGCAGTCAGTTCGTCGGCGTGTTCCTCGCCCTTGGTCTTCTGGTCGATTTCCCGCAGCTCGGGCCGTACCACCGACAGGGGCTTGAAGCCACCCGCTGAAGGCCGCCACTCCTTGCCCTCCAGCACCTTCAGCCGGTACTCGTCGAAGATCCGGAGATGCTCCAGCTCGTCCAGGCAGAGCCGCATGAACATGTTCTTGCCGGTGACGTCTTTGGTGCGCATCCCCAGCCGTAGGTACGTCTCCAGCCCGGTCATCTCCAGTTCGATTGCCGTGGCGATCACGCTAGGCAAATCTTTGTCGGCCATACAACCTCCCAGCGATGTGACTTTTCCACAAGCACTCAGAGCAGCCTGTCGCGCGCCGGCACATCCAGTCCCGGTGCCCACTGCTGCCCCCCGCAGCGCGGCTCGCGGGACTCCACAGCCGCGGATCCGGCATCGGGAAGAGCGTTCCGCCGCTTCCCCCGCGCCAGATCAGGGATGGTGGGTCGGCCAGAAAACACCGCGGGGCGACGTTCTACCGACGGGAAAGGGCGTCTCAGGTTCACCGGTCCCACGAATTCCCCTTCCCCTTACGTCGCCCGTCGAAGCCGTCCTCGGTTCCCGGCCATCCCAGTGTGCCAAACGCGCTTCCGCTACAGCTCTCCCCGTCCACCCGCGGGCGGCGGAAAGACGGTGCGCCGAAATCTCAACCCCCGTCGAACATCCCGCCCTCCTCTTCCGCGTGCCACAGTTCCGGATTCTCCAGATAGCGGTAGGAACTGTCCAGTATCTCGTAGTGCTCCTTCTCCTGCTCCAACATGAATTCGTAGAATTTCCGTCCGTCCTCCTCCGTCACCCGCTCCAACTGCTCGGTGTAGAACTTCACCGCCTTGTTCTCGAAGTCCCGGGCGAGTTTGTAGGCCTCCAGAGCCTCGCTGTCGACGGCGACCAGCTCGTCCAGATTCTCCCTCGCCTGCTGAAAGATCGTCTTGAATTCCTCTTTGGGCATCGGCTGCCCCTCGAGGGCCGCGTCCACCTCGCCCCAGCTACCGGCTTCTTTGAGGTTCGTGTAGAACTTCTTGATGAGGGAAATGTGCTCGAGTTCCCAGTCCGCCAGCCAGTCGAGCGTGCGCTTGGCCAACGGATTGGTCACGCGAGCCGCTGAGTCCTGGTAGAGTTTCCGCCCGTCCTGTTCCATCTTCAGGGCGATTTGCAAAGCCTCCACGTCCTGCTGAAACTGCTCCATGTGCACCTCCAAACAAGTTTGCGCGCAAGCAACTGCACTCAGTTCGTTCAGTAGCAGCACCGAGGGCTCGCGCCGAAGCCGGTCCGTGGCCGAGCCCCTCCAGTTTTCCAAGCGCGACCGTGGCTTTCCCGGTCTCAGGAAAGCCACCTTCCAGCGCCACGACCGAACTGACCAGCTCAGAACGCCGACACAAATCCCAGTTGAAGCCGCGTGCCCTTGAGTTTCAGATCGCGCGTCGCCTCTGGCACGAGCCGGAGATTGCGCCGCAATAGGTACGAGAAACTCAGCGTGGCCGTCTCGTAGTCGAGCTCCGAGAATTCCGGGGGACCGTCGACCCAGTTGTAGAGGAATGTGACGAAAGGTCGGCCCATCTCGCCTTTCACCGCCCAGATGGCCTCCACGAAGCCGCCCTTCGTCTTCACCTTTTTGGCCCCGTTTCGTAGGAATAGTGGGTTGTCGTCCTGTCGCTCCAAGTACTGGAAGTTCAACTGAAAGGCCCTGCCCGCATCGAGGGTCCCGTCCACTCCGAGGTAGCGGAATCGGTTCCTTGTCCCCAGTATTTCCGCTTTTCCAAAGTAGCCGAAGCCTCCCACCCGGACCGGCCCCAGAGCCTGCGAAAGCCGCAAGAGCACGTTCTTGTGGTCGTCCGAGTCGAAGGTTCGTCCGGGACCCGCCGGACCTTTCCCGTTGCCGTTCACCACTTCGGCCGCCACATCGAGACCGAAGGGCGATCCGTAAGTGACCATCACGCCGCGATCGTACGTGAGATTGCTCGGGGTCTGACCTATCCGCACGCGGTAGATTTGGTAGTCCTCGAATGTCACCCGAAGCTCCCTCTTGAAGAGGGGGTCAGATACCTGAAACTGCCCCAGGATCAGGTCGAGATCAATCCCGAACAGGTCGTTGAAGTGCAAAAAAACGTCTTCGACGCCAGCTACCTCACCGCGTTCGGAGAAGAAAAAGTAGGATCATCCGCAAAATACGTGCTTGGCCTCGTTGATGAAAAGGATTCGGAGTTTG
>CAYXFI010000540.1:0-2491 GCA_964464205.1 uncultured Cytophagia bacterium | reverse complement strand
GGTAAGGGCCTTTACGTGGAAGCCTTTACCGAAAGCGACAAAGCCATCGCCCGGATGCGGGAAAAAGCCTTCGATGTGGTGATCACGGACCTGAAGATGAGCGGGCCGTCCGGCATCGAGGTGCTCCGGCTGATCCGGGAAACGCTGCCCTCCACACGGGGCATCCTGATCACGGCATACGGCCAATTCGAAAACGTGCGGGAAGCCGAAGTGCTCGACGCCTTCGAGGTCGTCCACAAGCCTTTCCAGCTCTCCGAGATTCACAGGCTGATCCTTCAGGCGGCCAAACGCGCCAAGAAACGGTGAACTTGCAGACCATGGCCGGACCCATCGAGATATGCATTGTGGATGACGAGCAAATCGTCTGCGAGCGATTGCAGCCGGTGCTCGAAAAGAACGGCTTCCTGGTGGAAAGCTTCACCGACAGCAAAGCGGCGATGGAGAGGCTCTCGGAGAAGAAGTTTGATATCCTCATCACCGACCTGAAGATGGCCCACCCCGACGGGATCGAGCTCCTGAAATACGCCCGCCAACGCTTTCCCGAGATCAGGGTCGTCGTCATCACGGGTTTCCCCACCGTGGAAACGGCCCGGCAAGCCATGAAAGGCGGCGCGGTGGATTTCATCGCCAAACCCTTCCGCCTCAGCCACGTGCGCGATCTCATGCTGAAAATCGCAAGAGAAACCCAGGACAGCTCGGATAGCTCCCAATAATCCATTTCTGGTTCATCCGGCGGAAGCGTATGTCGCGGGAAAAACCCGGTGGAAACACGAGCGGAACCTTCTGCTCGGGCTCGACAAAAGGGGCTGCGCGGAAGTCGGTCTTCAACTGCGAGAACCGCTTCTCGATCACCGGCTGGCGTTTGTACGCCAACAGCACCTCCAACTCCGACAGCTCCAAGACGTTGGTCACCAGCGGAAAGATGCCGTCGCACCGCTGGTCCTCGGCGATCCGGCCGTGGTTCACCTGGTAGTTCAGGTCGAAACGCGTGGTCACGTGTTTGGTCGTCTCGAACGGTAGGTCCACTAAGAGGCAGGGTCATGGCCGAAGAGCAGCCGGAAGCCCCTGGAGACCAGGATGCGCGTCGCCCGCAAGATCCACGTGTTGATCCGCGGGCGGAAGAGGCCTGTCGGCAATTCGAGAATGCTTGGCGTTCTGGCCGGCGTCCTCGAATCGAGAATTTCGTGTCCGCTTTCCCGGCGGAGCAACGCGCAACGCTCTTGCTCCGGCTCTTGCTGGCGGACATCTATTGGCGTTTTCAAGCTGGGGAGCAGCCAAGGCCGAGCGACTACCAGAAGCGGTTTCCCGAGTGTAAGCAACAGATCGAGTCTGCGTTCTGTAACGCACTCCCCACTGCAGCTCCTCCGGCACGCCGGCCAAAGAGGATGGATCTCCTTTCGGAGAACCGCCCGGAGATTTCCTCCGAGGACGTGAGCCAGCCCGGCGGCTTGGAGGCGAATAGCCCTCAAGTGCTCCAGCCCAGGGGGCTGCACGTTCGCTGCCCTCATTGTCACAGTCCGGTCGAGATCGTCGATGACTGTCCGCTGGCCGAAATAGTCTGCCGGTCCTGCGGCAGCAGCTTCAACCTGGTCGGCGACGAGGCCCTTGCCTACCAAACAGCCGGAGGCACGACACGTCGGCGCCGGGCCTTCGCCCATTTCGAGTTGATCGAGCAGTTAGGCTCTGGCGCATTTGGGGCGGTGTGGAAGGCCCACGACAGGCGGCTCGATCGGACGGTGGCGGTGAAGATCCCTCGCAAAGGCCAACTTCTCCCGGAGGAGACGGAGAAAGTCTTGCGCGAGGCCCGTGCGGCAGCGCAGCTAAGCCATCCCAACATCGTCAGTGTCCACGAAGTGGGCGTGGAAGAGGGCGTCATCTTCACCGTTGGCGACTTCATTGAGGGTGTGTCCCTTCATGACTGGCTCACCGGCCAAAGGTTTACGCGTCGCGAGGCAGCCGAGCTGTGTGCGAAGATCGCCGATGCGATTCACTTCGCCCACGAGCACGGTGTCGTGCATCGCGACCTAAAGCCGAGCAACATCATGCTCGACCCGACGCGCGAGCCGCACGTCATGGACTTCGGGCTGGCGAAGCGCGAGGCGGGCGAGATCACGATGACCGTCGAGGGGCAGGTGCTGGGAACGCCAGCGTACATGTCTCCGGAACAGGCCCGCGGGGAAGCTCATCGAGCCGACCGGCGCACGGATGTCTATTCGCTGGGCGTGATTCTCTTCGAGCTTCTCACCGGCGAGTGCCCTTTTCGCGGAAACGTGCGAATGCTCCTGAAGCAGGTAACCGAGGACGAGCCACCGAGCCCGAGGGAGCTGGACAGTGACATCGCCCGCGATCTGGAGACGATCTGCCTGAAATGTCTGGAGAAGGACCCACGGCGGCGCTACGCGACCGCCCGTGACTTGGCCGATGAGCTACGCCGCTTTCTGCGGGGAGAAGCAATCCAGGCACGGCCGGTGGGCCGGCTGGAGAGGCTGTG
>CAYXFI010000539.1:0-2502 GCA_964464205.1 uncultured Cytophagia bacterium | reverse complement strand
GACTCTCGCAAAGCCGCGATGCCGCAAAGGACACGAGGCCGGAAAGGACATGGCCCCACGTCTCGTAACCTCGCAAAGGGTTCTGTCACCACCGAAGCCCAGGGGCCACGGAAGACTTCACAGAGGGTTCAGAAAAGGCGATGCCTCCGATGGTAGGTCGTTCCTGCTGAACCTGTTGGCGGACGTCGAAATGTGTCAAGTCACGGGAAATCAAGGGCAGGAGCATGCCTCTGTCTGGGAAGCATCAGCGGGTGGTGTAGACTTGCGGAGGAGTCTCAAGGCCGTTGCCTGGATTGCTCTAATCACTCTGTAATGGCTCCGTGGGCTCGGTGCCTCGGTGGTTCGGGGCCGAGTATTCTCTCGAAGAAGTCTCAGGAGCTCCGAGAGGTCGCGATTAGCCCGCGATGCCCGAGGCGCGGTGGCAGCTTGAACGCTTCGGACAACCCATCGCCTTGCCACTGCCCGCTGGGATACGGCAACAAGGCGGGACCGGTCCACGGAGCTTAGGGTAACCGATTGGGCTTTTTGCGCTTGCGAAACAAGGGTGAATAGTCTAAATTGGCGCGACGACGAGGGGTTCGTGGCTCCACGGATGTGACCATCAGGTGCTGTCGTGGGCGCTCAGGGCCGCGCTTACGCTGCGCTGGCGCTCCGGGGTGGGGATTCCGGGAGAGGCGGAGGGAGGGGCATGCCGTACGGGAGGGGGTGAGCTTTTCGGGAGAAGCTGTCGGGGAGAACCGCATGGCAGGCCGTAAGCGAGAGAAGAGAGTCTTCAGCGCCGAGGAGAAGAAACGCGCACTCCAGATCCTGGACCGGCTCGAGAAGGCCTACCCCGATGCGCGCGTCGAGCTCGAATTCTCCTCGCCCTTTGAACTCCTGGTCGCCACCATCCTCGCTGCCCAGTGCACGGACCAACGGGTCAACGAGGTCACCCGTCACCTTTTCAAGAAGTACCGTGGCCCGGAAGACTACGTACGGGTTCCTCTCGATGAGCTCGAAGAAGACATTCGGCCCACGGGCTTTTTCCGCAACAAGGCGAAGAGTCTCAAGGCCTGCTGCGAGAAGCTGCTCAATGAGTACGGCGGAAGAGTGCCTGAAGATCTGGAGACGTTGGCCTCTTTCCCCGGGGTGGGACGGAAGACGGCGAGCATCGTGTTGGGCAATGCAGCTGGCCAGCAGACGATCGCGGTGGATACGCACGTGAAGCGGGTGGCCAAACGATTGGGGTTCACTGACTCGGACAATCCGTTGCACATCGAGGAAGATCTGCGCGAACTGATCCCTCCGGATCGCTGGACGCGAGCGACCAACCTGATGGTGTTCCACGGACGCCACACCTGCAAGGCCCGCAAGCCGGAGTGCGGCCGGTGTGTCGTGGAGGACTTGTGCGATGCGCCGGACAAGCAGGCGGGGGAGAAAGCGCAGTAGGGAGGGCCGCGATGAAGCGAGTTCTTGTCGTGGACGATGAGCAAGATATTCTGGACCTTTTGTCGGAACTCCTGCACCGCTGGGGCTTCGAAGCGGAGACGGCCCGGAACGGTCGCGAGGCGCTCGAGAAGTTCAAGGATCAGCATGTGGATCTGGTGGTCACGGACCTGAAGATGCCCGAAATGGACGGGCTGGAACTCCTCCGGCAGCTCCGCGAGGAGAATCCCAGAGTACCGGTGTTGATGCTCACAGGTTACCCCACCATCGACACCGCCATCCAGGCGATCCAGGAGGGGGCCTACGACTATCTGATCAAACCGATCAATCCGGACGAGCTTCGCTTTCGCATTCAGAAAGCCCTCGCGCAGAGCGAACAGCTGCGTTCCATCGGATTCCTAAAGGGACTGAATTGGGCGCTGATCGTGTCGATTCCCATCTGGCTGATTCTGGGTATTCTGCTGGCGAAGGCGCTAAAATAAGTGGGGGCAGTCGCATGCAACACACGGACGGACGGCCGGTTTCGGTCGGGTCGCAATGGGACGTGGACCGGCTGATGGCGGAGTACGGGGTTTCGGTGGAAACCCTTGTCCGGGTGCTGGCGCGGAAAGGGCTGGTGACCCCGGCGGAACTCGCCGCGGAGGAGGAAGCACGCAGGCGGCAGCGACGCGAGCAGGAGGCGCAGCTCGCGCGAGTGATCACCGAGCACCACGTGCGGAGCTCCTCTCACGGCGAGTACCGGCGTCCTCGTAGCTGGCTCAAGAGGGTGATGGCCAAGCGCCGCTGGACACGCCGTCTGGGCACGTTCCTGTTCGGCTGGAAGTGGAAGAAGGTGTACCGCCGAAGCTCATCTCATTCAGGCCTTGGCGCATGAAATCTCCCCGAGTGCGGTTCTGGAGGATCGGAACGGGTCTCACGTTCGCCTCCCGGCGCAGAGCGCGGTTGCTGTACGCGCTTGTTCTGCTGCTGGCGAGCACCGGCTGGGCTCAGCAATTCCCCGAGCCGGTGGGATACGTCAACGATTTCGCCGACGTGATTGAGCCGGAGTGGGAGGCGAAGATCACGGCGATCTGTGAG
>CAYXFI010000538.1:0-2502 GCA_964464205.1 uncultured Cytophagia bacterium | reverse complement strand
TGAGGATTCCGTTGGCGTCGATGTCAAAGGTCACCTCGATTTGCGGCACACCGCGGGGAGCCGGGGGAATGCCGTCCAGGAAGAATCGTCCCAGGGTCCGGTTGTACATCGCCATCTCCCGCTCGCCCTGCAGCACGTGAATCTCCACCGTCGTCTGGTTATCGGAAGCCGTGGTGAAGATCTCGCTCTTGCGGGTGGGGATCGTTGTGTTGCGCGGGATGAGGCGGGTGAAGACGCCACCGAGAGTTTCGATGCCCAGTGACAAGGGTGTGACGTCCAGCAGCACGATGTCTTTCACGTCTCCCGCGAGCACTCCAGCTTGGATAGCCGCTCCAATGGCCACTACTTCATCGGGGTTCACACCCTTGTGAGGCTCCTTACCGAAGAAATCGCGTACCAGCTGCTGGATGCGCGGGATCCGGGTTGACCCGCCCACCAGAATGACCTCGTTGATGTCCTCCGGCCGCAATCCCGCGTCCTGCAAGGCCATCCGACAGGGCTCGAGGGTCTTCATGAAGAGGTCATCGCAAAGCTGCTCGAATTTGGCGCGCGTGAGCGTGATGTTCAGGTGTTTCGGTCCATCCTGAGTGGCCGTGATGAACGGCAGGTTGATGTCGGTTTGCGCCAGCGTGGAGAGCTCGCACTTGGCCTTCTCGGCGGCCTCTTTCAGGCGCTGCAACGCCATCGGATCCTTGGACAGATCCACGCCCTCCTGCTTCTTGAATTCCTCCACCAACCACTCGATGATCCGCTGGTCGAAATCGTCGCCGCCCAGATGCGTATCGCCATTTGTGGCTTTGACCTCAAAAACGCCGTCGCCGATCTCGAGAATCGAAATGTCGAAGGTCCCGCCGCCCAGATCGAACACGGCGATTTTCTCGTCTTTCTTCTTGTCCAGTCCGTACGCCAGGGAAGCCGCGGTGGGCTCGTTCAGGATTCGGCGCACGGTGAGCCCCGCAATCTCGCCCGCCTCCTTGGTCGCTTGCCGCTGACTGTCGTTGAAGTAGGCGGGCACGGTGATCACGGCCTCGCTGACCTTTTCACCAAGGTAGTCCTCCGCGGTCTGCTTCATCTTCTGCAGGATCATCGCGGAGATTTCCTGAGGCGTGTACAGCTTGCCGTCGATCTCCACCCGGACCGTGTCGTTCTTGCCGCGAACCACTTTGTAGGGCACTTCTTCGATCTCACGGGTTACCTCGCCGTAGAGGCGCCCCATGAAGCGCTTGATCGAGAACACCGTGCGCTCGGGGTTGGTGATGGCCTGGCGTTTGGCGATTTGCCCGACCAGCCTCTCCCCCTCTTTCGTGAAAGCCACCACCGACGGAGTAGTTCGGGAACCCTCTGCGTTTGGGATCACCACCGGGTCGGCGCCTTCCATCACCGCCACGACCGAGTTCGTGGTTCCCAAGTCGATGCCAATGATCTTACCCATTCAAACCTCCTGCTCTTGAGACACCTCCATTCACTGCCAACTTGCCGCTCGAAGCTTCGCTTTTCACAAGGACCGTGCCATCACAGATGCCCCCCGTCGGGGCAAGGGGTCGCGGCGCAGCCGGGATCCTGGGACTTCGAGCATCGAGAATTGACGGCATTGCGTGAAAGGTTCCCTCTCTCTCCGAAAAGAAAAAAGGGTCACATCTCCTGTGACCCTCACCGGCACAGAGTTTTCCTACGATTGGGAAAAGGGCGAAAGTGGGGCTGCCAAAATGTCAGCCTTTTCCGCTCGAGCTGGACGAACTGCTGGAACTATCGGACGAGGACGAGCTCGAGCTCTTCGTCTCCTTTTCCGCAGCTTTCTTGTACTCGCTGCTCCGGTAGTCCGTGATGTAGAAACCATTGCCTTTGAAGAGTAAGCCTGCCCCCGCGCTGATCAGCCGCTGGGCGCGACCGCCACACTCAGGGCACTGTTCCACCGGCGGGTCCGAAATCATTTGGAAGACTTCGAAGTGCTTGCCGCAGTCCAGGCATCGGTACTCGTACGTCGGCATCCCGCTCACCTCCGTTTTCCGCGCTCATTCCGCCACAGTGGCGACAGGGTGCGTCATTCTGTCGCATCCAGCGCCTGTCACGAGAGATCTAGCAAGTCTTGTTCCACCCTCCGTGGCCCCGGAAACGCGCTGATTCACCCTGGGAACGAGGCTGACCCTACATCAGGGTGACGCACATCGCCAGAGAGATCGACCCGGAGCCGGAGGTTAACAAACCACGCGGAACCCGGAATGGTTCCCCCGACTGACGCTTCATCCGGACGACGCAACCGCAAGTCAACTCGGGCCGGGCATTCCCCTTTTTCTTTGAGTCCGGACAGGAACAGAAAGTGACAGCCCGTCCGACGAATTCCGGGCACGCCAATCATACCGCAGCCCCCAATCCCACCCTTCGCCGGACTCACCGGACCCGCCCTGTGCGACGTGGACCGACACGCGCGTTCGCTCCACCGACGGCGCCGGTCCGTTACTGCGTTCCCCGCTCCCGCAACTGGACTGCCAAAACCTGCCCCTT
>CAYXFI010000537.1:0-2511 GCA_964464205.1 uncultured Cytophagia bacterium | reverse complement strand
GATTTCGCATTTGGTGCGAAGGACGCGACATTTCGCCTAACCGGACCGGGGGTGGCGATCTGAGCTTGCAAAAGCCTTTCCCCTGAGTCCCCGGCGCTGTGGCCCACTTGTCGTGGTGTGTACAGCTGTGTGAAACCCTTCACGTCACAATCGGCAAAGGATCACCCATGCGACGGACTTACACCACCGCTGCTCTCGTAGTCTGGTTTTCCCTGATGAGCTGGCGCGTTGACGCCCAGCCGGACCTGTCCGGTCTGAGCTTTTGCATCGATCCCGGCCACGGTCCGGGGAATGCCAACCGGGGTCCGACCGGGCTCTACGAACATGCCATCAACCTCGATGTGGCACTCTACCTGCGGGCTTACCTCCGCGGAGCCAATGCTGACACCGTGATTCTCACGCGGACGAACAGCAACCCCTCGCTCTCCCAACGCGAAGACATCGCCAATCGGGCGGGCGTCGACTGGTTCCATTCCATCCACCACAACGCTTACAATGGCCGCCACCGGTTCACTCTGGTGCTCTACGAGGAGCTGCACACATCCACCCAATCGCTTGGTCCTCAGTGGCCGGGACAGGCTGACGTAATGAGCGAGATCATGGCCCGCACAATCTGGTGGGCGCTGCGTACGTCGCACTACATGGTCCGGGGCGACTGGAGCTTCTACGGCGGGCCCAATGGCGGCTGGAATCTGGGGGTGCTGAACGATCTAACCATGCCGGGAGAACTCTCGGAGGCGACCTTCCACGACAATCCCGTCGAAGAAGCTAAGCTGAAAAACCCCGGGTTCCTCCGTTTCGAAGCGCGTGCCCTCTACCATTCGTTTCTCGAGTACTACGAGGCCGGGCAAATTCCCACCGGCGCGTTGGGAGGCATTTTGTACGACCGGGAAACCGGCGCCCCGCTGAACAACGCCACAGTACTGATCCAGGAGCTGGGTATCACACGGCACACCGATGACAACGGAAACGGTTTCTACTCCCTGGACGGCATCGAGCCAGGCGAGTACACCCTCATCGCGAGTCGCAGCGGCTACTCGCCCGACACGGCGGTGGTACGGGTACCCGTTGATTCATTCGTGTTTCGCGACTTCCGCCTGCTGAACAACATGCCCCCGACCGTGGTTGCGACAACCCCGGCAGACGGGGCGGTCAACGTCCGCGCCACCACCGACATTCGCATCAAGTTCAGCAAGGCGATGGATCGGGCCAGCGTCGAACAGGCCTTCCACATTTCACCGCCGGTCGATGTGAGCTTCTACTGGCTGAATCAGGGGCAGGTGCTGCGCGTGAGCCACGAACAACCCCTGGCCTACGAAACGGTGCACACGATCCGTATCGACAGCACCGCCCGGGACACCAGGGGTCACCCCCTCGACGGGGACGGAGACGGTATCGGCGGCGACAGCTTCCAAATGCGGTTCACGACCGCGTCCCGCGAGATGAGCCAGCCCGTCGTCACGTGCACGTGGCCAGCTGCCGGAGACACGATGCCGACGCCCTTCGGGATCGTGACCGCTTGCATCAACAAGCCGCTTGATACCCTCACGGTCACCCCCTCCAGCTTCTTCGTGATCGATCCCCTACAGGCAACCGTGCCCGGCCGGATCGTGTACGACGTATTCGGCGACAGTTCCGCGGTCACGTTCGTACCCAATGATCCGCTGGAAGCCGGCTACACCTTCACGGTCCGACTCCGATCGGCTGTGCGAGACCTCAGCGGCCTCCCACTGGCCAAGAACTACAACTGGTCGTTCAGCGTGCGCGACGAGGCCTACTCTCTGCGCGTGCTGGACGATTTCGAGACGCTTTCGCCAGAGTGGAAGGACCCGGATTGGTCCGGGAGCACGTCCGGCACAGAGCCGAGCTTGACCTGGTTCGAGACCTCATCCAAACACGTGTTGTTCGGTGCCCGGAGTGCGGAGTTACACTACGCGTTTCGGGACACGGGAGCATTCCTTCGCGTTTTCTTCGACGACATTCACAACCCCGACGCCACGCCGGGACGCTTCGGCCCCGACGACGTGCTCCAGGTCTACATTTTCGGGGATGCGTCCGGCAATCAGTTTCGCTTCTGCCTGGACGACAACGAGTCCGGGTACGAAGTGTCCGAGTGGATCACGATCGACTGGTACGGTTGGCGCCTTGTGACGCTCGATCTGGCCAACGACCCCGTGTACGGCTGGGTCACCGGGGACAGCGTCGTCAATGGCCCCCAACTGGACCTGGACAGCTTTCAGCTCCGCGCCACAGGCCGCCGAACCGGAGCGATCTACCTAGACAGACTCTCGGTAGCCAAGCGTGGAGCCGCCGGGCTCGCTGGGGCGAGCTTCACGACCCCGCCGCAGGAGTTCAGTCTGAGCGCCGCCTACCCCAACCCATTCAATCCGTCGACTCAGGTAGTGCTGCAAGTGCCCGAGGACGGCCAGGTACGGGTGTTCGTCACCGACATTCTGGGCAGGGTCGTACGGACTCTTTTGGATGGGGTGAAGGCGAAGGGAAGGTACCGGC
>CAYXFI010000536.1:0-2519 GCA_964464205.1 uncultured Cytophagia bacterium | reverse complement strand
CGAACGAACTGCCCGCTCGGAGGACCAGGAGCGTCAGTGCGAGCGCGAACGGGTCCAGCCAGGTCCGGAGTTTTGTGTGACTCGGCCTGGATGGCATGTGCCGGTCAAAATCTGCCGGTCGATCCAGCTTTTCGACTCGGCCGGGGCAACGTTCAGTCCCCGAGGGACCGCTGGTTTTCCGACTCCGCGGTAGAGTCATCACTTCGGCCTCACCGCGCCTTTCCAGGCGCTTTCGTTGCCTGAGGTGTCAACTGCCCGAACTTTGTACCAGTGTTGGGCGGTGCCCTGTGGATCGACGAAGTGCTGTTCCGTGAGGGGCTCACGGTTCAGGCGCTGGAACGTACCCGTGGGCAGGTCGGAACGGTAGACGTAGAAGCCCGCCAGGTCTTTGGCGATCACCCGGCCCCACGTGAGCTCCACGCCTTGAGGTGTGAGCCGGGCGCGAAGGTCGCGCGGCGCGGGAGGCGGCGTGAAGTCGCGCGCGAAGGTCTGCGCCTGCCGCGGGGTGCTCTCGTTGCCCGCCGAGTCCACCGCGGCCACGGCGTATCGATACGTGCGCCCTTGGCGAACGGCTCGGTCGACGTACGTGTGCGTGTTCCGGGGCAGTCGGACGAGCAGGGAGTCGTTCCGGTAGACCCGGTAGCCCACCGCGTCTAGCGAAGGACTGGCCCCCCAGGTGAGTCGCACCGAACCGTCGGGCTGAACGCGGGCGTTCAGGAAAGCCGGAGGCCGAGGTGCAGCCCAGTCGGGCACGTCCACTCGGACCCGCTGCTGCGGGCTCTCGTTGTTCGCGTAGTCCAGAGCGGTGACCGCCAGCCAGTAGGTGCGGCCTGGTACGAGCTGATTCTTTGGCACACGGTAGCGAGAGGCGGACTCGGGCAGGGCTTTGGTGGTCAGCCGGGGCAACTGGCGTTCCAGCTCGCCCAGGTAGACGTAGTAGCCGCGGACGTCGCGGGAGGGTGAAGGTTCCCAGCGCACCAGCAGTCCGCTCGTATCCACCTCCGCCCACACCCGCGATGGCGGCTCCGGAGGCCAGCGATCCCGGACCACCACTGACAGAGCGTTGGACTTTTCGCTTTCGTTCCCGGAAGAATCCAGCGCCGACACGCGGTAGAAGAACAACTGGCCGGGGGACACGCCCACGTCGTCGAAGTAAGGTCGGTCCGCTGGTAGCAGCGGTGAGATTGGCCGGAAGGGGCCACGCAGCGAAGGCGCCCGGTACACGCGATAGCCCATCAGGTCGAGTTCCACGTTGGGCGCCCACGCCAGGTGGACCGTCGTGCTCTCGGTTTCCGCCGCCAGACCCTGGGGAACCGCCGGAGCTACGTTGTCCTTCGGGGTCACCGTAACGCGCTGCGACGGCGGGCCCTCGCGACCCAGGGGGTCGACGGCAACCACGTAGTACCTGTAACGGGAGCCGTTCTTGAGCCACAGGTCGGTGAAGGTGGCCGCCTCTTTCTGCTGGCGGAGGATCAGCCGTCGGTTCACTTGCTGGAAGTGCGTTTCTCCCGGGGCTTTCCGGTAGACTCGGAACTGGATGGCCAGGTCTTGCAGATCGCCGCGCCAGGCTGGGTATTCCCACCTCAACGTGACGCGCCCGTCGCCAGGCTCGGCCTTGAGGTTCCGCGGTGCCAGGAGCAGACGTTCCTCCTTGCGCACGGTGAGTTCGAACGTCCGTCCCGGTTTGGCGCGCCGATCCACCAGGATCAATCGGTACCGGAAGGGACCGGGCCCCCCGGCGGTGGTGTCGGCGTAGAAGCGGCCCAGCACCTGGCCGACCCGGCGGTCCAGCAGGGAAAGCAGTTGGCCCCGAAAAGTGCTGCTCCGTAGTCGGCGGAGAACCTGGAAGGCGTTGTCGGCTTCCAGGGCGCGGGCCACCCACGGGTAGAGCGAACCGAGACCACGTTGCACCTCTTCAGGTGTGCGGACAGCCCGCAGAGGCTGGGCGGTGAGTTTCCGGAAATCGGGCGCGCCCGGGTCCTTCCGGAAGATTTCCACGCCCCAGCTTCGTGGCACGGAAGCGGTGATCCACAAGAAGATGGTGTCGCCCCGGACCAGGTACACCGCCGGTGGAGGCTCTTTGGCCAGCGCGGCGCCGGCCGGTTTCCAAGCCAGAGCGAACGCGAGCAGTATTCCGACCGTCCAAACCCATGTTAGGCGAAGTTTCATGGCCAACCTCGTTTTCAAGGCGCTTTGGAGCCGGTCCGTTTCGCTCAGATCGAGCCCGATCTCTCGGGCAGCGATTTTTTCCCTTCCAACGACGCGTTTGCATAGCTGCGGGCCGCACCTCCCGTAAGAGGAACCTCCCGGTCCCGATTGATTCCTGAGGTGTAGGAGATCCCGATGGTTTCTCGTACACCGGCCCCCATCGGCAGCCGGAGCTGCTCCCTACAACGGCTCCATCCACCATCGCCGGGGAGTACGCGGGACCTCCAGGTCCCGATCGATTTCCAGGTCACCCTCACGTGGGTCGGGAGCAGAAGTTCCTTTTTTTTTTTTGCGGTACCTCACTGCGCCTC
>CAYXFI010000535.1:0-2524 GCA_964464205.1 uncultured Cytophagia bacterium | reverse complement strand
CCGTGGCGCCCGGTTTGTCGTCTCCCACACGGCCGCTGATTTCCGTGAGGGTATCGGGATTCAACGTCCAGAAGCACAGTGTGACGGTGGAATCCGCGAGCGGATTCCCGGCGAGATCGCGCACCTCTGGCCCCCCGATGCGCAGCTCGCAGCGGCTACGTCCGGGCAGCCCCTCCGCAGGGGTCACCACCGCATGCGCGGGAGTGGCCCAGGCGACGGTGAAGGGAGCCATTTCCTCCGCCGACCACAGGGAAAACGCGTTCCCCGCCCCGCTCGTGTCCACTGCCTCGGAAAACCAGATGTGAACCTCGCAGTCCGGCCGCACCCCGCGGGCGCTGTCCTGGGGAACTGTCTTCACAATCCGTGGGCACGAGGTATCCGGATTCGACGACACCTCCACTCGTATCGAGTCGAGCTCCCCGCAGTTCCCCCAACGGTCACAGAGCCCGCCCACCAGCACCGTCAGCCGGTCGGGCAGCGGTTCGACGGAGGCGAGGTGCAGCCGGTCGCCGTACAGATCGTCTCGGTAGGCCCAGAGGGTCACCGGCGGGAGCGTGCTGACCTCCAGTCGCGAGAACAACGAGTCGATGCGCTCGCTGGTGCGAAGGACCGCGTGTTGCCGGTCGTAGGACCGCGCGTCAAGCAGGCGGGGAGCGGCGGTGTCGACATCCGCGAGCCAGAAGACGAGCTCGGGAGCCGCCGAATCGGCCGCTACCCGCACGTCGCGCCAGGGTACGCCGACCGCTTCTTCCCCGATGCTCCACTTCCGATCGGCGTCCCGGTCCTCCCACACGAAGACACGGTACCGAGACGCTTTCAAGTGCACCAGCCGGAACCTGCCGTCCTCACCCGTCTGGCTGAAATACATCGCCCGGTCCCTGGCGGGGTCAGGTTCCGGCAGTACGTTCAGGTCGTAGGCGCTGGCCAGCACCCCCGAGGCGGGTTTCCCTTCGCGGAAGACTTGGCCAACGACCTCGCCGCGGTCGATCTGCTCGCCGGTGCTGAACGCGAAGGTGAAAGATTCCCTCATCCGGTTGCCGCGCAGATCCCGTACACCGCTACCGAGGGTGAAGACGTAGGTGCGGTCGGGAAGCAGACCGCCCGGGACGCGGATCGTGAGACGCCGCCCTCGCCACTTCAGCCTGAGCTCCCCTTCCGGCGAAGGCGACAGAAAGATCAGATCCTCCACCGTGCTGCGCACCACCCGCTCGCTGAACTCCACGACGATCTCCGCGTCCAGCGGCACGCCGGTGGCCCCCGCTTCCGGCTGGGTCCGCACCACTTCTGGGGGCGTCCTGTCCACCGGTCCACCGGGCGGAAAACCCTGCCGAGCGCAGCCAGTCGCGATGAGCAGAGCAGCCGCCACCGACAGGCGAGACAGAAACTGTGCTCTCACAGGCCGCCTCACCGACGTAACCCTCCACGAGATCCCGTCTTCGCAGCCGGCTTTGGGGACTCGGTCCACAGACAGGGACTACCTGTCCGAAACGCAAATGCCTTCGCGGCCACGGGGCCCGAAGCCAGCGAAAACCGTTCTGGGCTCCAACACCCCACCCCAGTGTGGTGCACCGAAACTGAGATCCTGCGCTCCGCGCCGCTCGCCAGCGCGATGGGAACTGCCCTGATCCGCACGCGAACTCCTCCGCCGCCCTTCGCCAGCTGCCGTGCCGCCCCCGCTCACATCAAACTCACGGGGTCCACGTCCACGATCACCTTCACCCGGCTCTTCCTCGCCTCCGCGGCGAGCAGATCGTACACCTCTTTCACGGCCCTCCGCATGCTCTCGCCCGAGGCGTCGACCTTGCGGAGCTGCCGCACCAGAAGTTGCCAGCGGTAGAGCCCTCGAATCCGACTCAGCGGAGCGGGGCTCGGCCCCAGCACGCTGAAGTTCCTCGCCCGCTGGCGCAATTGCCGGGCGTACTGCTGCGCTATTCTGCGGGTGTCCTCCGCATTCTTGCCGCGAAACAGGAGCGCCACCAGCCTGCCGAACGGCGGGTAGCCCAACTGGTAGCGCTCGCGAATCTCCCGTTCGTAGAAAGCCCCGTAATCGTGGCGGCTCGCGCAGATGAGCGCGGGGTGCCAGGGGGAAAAGGTCTGGATCACTACCTCCCCCTGCCGGTCCTTCCTTCCGGCGCGCCCGGCCACCTGCGTGAGGAGCTGAAACGTCCGCTCGGCCGACCGGAAATCCGGGAAGAACAGTCCGAAGTCGGCCGTCACAACGCCCACCAGCGTCACGTTCGGGAAGTCCAGCCCCTTGGCCACCATCTGCGTGCCCAGCAGCACGTCGTACTCGCCGCGTCCGAAGGCTTCCAGGATGCGGTCGTGGGACCACTTCCGGACCGTCGTGTCCAGGTCCATCCGCACTACCCGCGCGTGGGGAAAGAGCGTGCGGAGCTCCTCCTCCACTCGTTCCGTCCCCCTCCCCTTGTAAACCATGTTCACGCCGCCGCATTTGGGACAGGTCTCGGGTGCCGTCTTGGAGTAGCTGCAATAGTGGCAGCGCAGGCGGTGGCCGGAGGCGTGG
>CAYXFI010000534.1:0-2524 GCA_964464205.1 uncultured Cytophagia bacterium | reverse complement strand
TTGTTGGCGTGGTGATCGAACGCCACGTCCGGGTTCACCCGCATGGCCTCCATGTCGTAGTCCAGCGGATACCACACTTCCTTCGGGATCTGGTAAGCGAAATACACGACTTCGGTCCACGCCCAGTTGACGTTGTCCTGAGCGAAGAGCTTGATCTGGATCGAATCGGGGATATCCGCCGGGAGATAGACGTACCAGGTGGCCACCTGATATTCCGATGCGTCCAGGTTGTCCTTCTCGAGATCGCCTTTGTCGCCCGCGGTGCCGTCGAACGTCACCGCAAGCACACCGGCCGACATCCCAGTCGGATCGTCCACGCGGGTCAAACTGGTGAAGCCGGTGCCCCAGCCGTTGTCGTAGAAGTCGTCCGTTCCGGTCTCGAAATCGCCGATCACCTTCGGCTCGGCCCCGAGCAGGCTGACGTTGTCCACGTAGATCGTACCGGCCCAGTTGACGTCCGCGTCGTGCTCTTCGTAGGTGTTGACCTCAATCCCCATCTTGCCGATCAGATTCGTCTTGTGATCGAACGCCACATTCGGGTTGACCCGCATCGCCTCCAGATCGTAGTCCAGCGGGTACCAGACTTCCTTGGGGATCTGGTAGGCGTAGTACTTCACCTCGGTCCACGCCCAGTTCGAATTGTCCTGGGCCCACAGCTTGATCACGATCGAGTCGGGGACGTCCGCCGGGAGGTAGACGAAGTAGGTGATGATCTGGGCCTCGCTGGCGTCCACGTTGTCTTTCTGAATGTCGCCTTTTTGCCCGGCCGTCCCGTCGAAGTTCAGCGCGAGAACGCCGGCCGACAGCCCAGTCGGATCGTCCACGCGGGTCACCGACGTGAAGCCGGTTCCCCACCCGTTGTCGAAGAAACCGTTTTCGTCCGTCTCAAAATCGGCCAGTATCTGGGCGTGTGCGGCGAACGCTCCGAACAGCACGCTCACCAGCGCAACGCCGACGATCTTTGCGACTCGCATTTCTCTCACCTCCCTTGCCTATCGTGCACCTCTTTTCGCCGTCGCCTTGCCGTGGCCCCCGGAATCAAGCGCTGGGATCCATCACCTCCCCTCGGACTTGCTCCGACTTCACCTTTCACAAAGCCGGAAATGAGCTGCCGCGAAACCGACGTCCTGCTCCAATCACCCGGTATGGAGTTGCACGCTCTGTCAGAGACGCCACGTCCCTCGTATGCCACCGGAATCGAAAACGGAGTTCGCCGCCAGAGAACCTACAACGTCCTCCGCTGCCTCACGCGAAGTTGGAAAAGAGCGGTTCGCCTCACTCTCCGACCGTCCGTTTGCCCCGCGCTTCAGCAGAACCGGCTCCGCGTCCCGGCAGCCCCTGGGTCGCAGCCGGCAAATCCCGCTTTCCACAAGAATCAAGCGATCGCCTCTCAATCTTCCCGTTGCCGGACGGACTCCCGCTCCACGAGCTTGGTGGGCACGATCACCGTCGTGGGTTTCTGATTGGGATTGGAAATCGCGGAGAGAAGCTGGCGAACCGCGATCGAGCCCAGTTCCTCCTTGTAGACGCGGATGGTCGTCAGCGGCGGCACGGTGAGCCTGCTGAGTTCGATGTCATCGAAACCCACGAAGCTCACGTCGGCGGGGATGTCCAGCCCCGCGTCGCGCACCGCTTTGTATCCGTAAATGGCGTTGATGTCGTTGCCCGAAAAGATGGCGGTCGGGGGATCCGACAGGGAGAGAAGCTCTCGCACGTGGTCGTAGCCACTTTCGAGACCGCCGGTCTGGACCAATCGCTCGTCGAGTGGGATCCCGTAGTACCGCAGCGCCCGCGCGTACCCCTGGAACCGCTGGTGGAAGCTCATGCGTCCCAGGTCGCCCGAAATGAAGCCGATACGTCGGTGGCCCTTGCGGATCAGGTACTGCGTGGCAAGGTAGGCCCCGTGTTCATTGTCGATCAGGACCTGGCTGGCGTGACTCACTGGGCGTCGCGGGTCCACGAAAACTTTCGGAAGGTCCGCTTCGCTGATCGCGTCCAAAAACGCCTCGCTCAGCGATCCCACCAGAATCAGGCCGTCCACCTGCCTCTCGCGGAGGAACTTGGGGACGTCGTCGTCTTCCTGCACCAGATGGAGAACGAGATTGTACCCGTTGATCGCGAGCTCGGCTTCGATTCCCTCGAGAACCCGGGAGTAGAAGGGATTGCCCGAGAGCGGCTGAGACTCCCGGTAGAACACCACCCCCACGTTCTCCGTGACCCGTCGGCGGAGGGATCGACCGAGGGCGTGGGGCACGTAGTTCATTTCGCGGGCCAGGCGGAGGATTCTTTCCCGGGTTTCAGGACTCACATCCTCCCGCCCGTTCAGAGCTTTGGAAACGGTGGCTTGGGAGCAGTTCGCCGCTCGGGCCAGATCGCGGATGGTCACTCGGCTGGTACGCGCCAAGGGATCGCTCCGGAAATTTGAGGGATCAGCTCGCCGCGTTCTCCGTCGTGGAGGCGACCTAGTTTTGCTACGTCACTTTGTCGAATGTGAACCTGATGAATGGCGTAGGAATCAGCTTCA
>CAYXFI010000533.1:0-2529 GCA_964464205.1 uncultured Cytophagia bacterium | reverse complement strand
GGAGGAGATCGGAGAGCTCGACAACACGATCGTGGTGGTGACCGGCGACAACGGGATGCCGTTCCCACGGGCTAAGAGCAACGTGTACGACGCGGGCACACGGGTGCCGCTGGCGGTCCGTTGGGGCGCCGAGGTTAAAGGTGGGGTGGAGGTGACGGACTTCGTGAGCCTGTCAGATCTGGCGCCGACATTCCTTGAGGCAGCCGGTGTCAGGCCGCCGGAGGGAATGACCGCGCGGAGCTTCCTCCAGGTATTGACGGGTGCGAAATCCGGCCGGGTGGAGGCCGAGGGCGATCGGGTTTTCGTGGGGAAAGAGCGGCATGCGTGGGTCAGGCCGAACGGCGCGGGCTACCCGATGCGGGCGGTGCGCACGGATCGCTGGCTCTACATCTGGAACCTGAAGCCGGAACGCTGGCCCGCGGGTGACCCCGACGGGGAATTCGCCCGAAGTCGCCTCGGGCCCTTCGGGGACGTGGACCCATCACCGACCAAGACCTTCATGCTTGAGCACTGGGAGGATCCCGATGTGGCGCCCCTGTGTGATCTGGCTTTTGGGAAACGTCCGGCGGAGGAGCTGTACGACCTGGAAGCCGATCCGGATCAGCTCCACAACGTGGCGGGACGAGCCGAGTACGAGGAAGTGAGGAGAAAACTCTCGCACGGGCTCAAAGAGCACCTGCGTACGACCGGCGATCCCCGGGTACTTGGCGGCGGAGAGATATTCGACAGCTACCCGTATTACGGCGGCGGTCGGGTGAGAGTGCCGAAGGCAGCGGGCGGAGGAGAGTAAGGCGCGGGGTGCTCTGAAAAACACCCCAACCCGGAGTCGTTGACTGGATCAGAGGCGAATGCAACGGATTTCGACGGTGAGCGTTGTGCGCCGTGCCCTGGGACGGGCTGCTCGGAGCCCCGCCCGGCTCGGAACGTGGCTGCGCCTGATTTGTGTGGTGGCGATTGTTCTGACAACTGGGGTGCCCTCTGGTGTCCAGAGCCAGCCCGATCCCCGACGGTATCATCACTCGGTGAACATCGTGCCGTTCGTCGAGGGTGGGGAGCAGAAGTACTACCTCTCGTGGTCCAGCTCGCACGCGGAGGAGTGGGAGCACGACATCTACTCGGAAGTCGTGCACTTCAACCTGCAAGGGGATCTGGTGATCGACCACCCGGCCTGGCGGCTTGTGGGCACGGGCGACGACGGTGCGCAGGAGCCGGTGAGCGTAGCTCTCGCACCCCGCCGCGGCGTGCTGCTCAGCGCCTGGGAGGACGGGACGGACCTCAGCGTGGTGGTGGACGTCCGGGGACAACTGCACACGCCGGACGGCCGCATCTTGCGACGCAATTTCCAGATCGCCGGTGGCCCGGATGCCCAGCACTCCGCTGCGGCGGCCCACTGCGGCGGTCATTTTCTCGTGGCGTACGTCGACGAGGCTCCGCCCGCCCAGTACGCGACCGTGCTGGTGAAGGTTGTGGACGACAGCACCGGCACCATCACGCAGACGCTCCGCCTCACCAGCGACAGCGACGACAACTGGTGGCCGGTCATTGCCTCTGACGGACGTCGGTATGCCCTGGTGGGGTGGGGGAACGGGGAAACGTTCTCGGCTTCTTTGCTGAGGGTGGAGACAGACTCCTTCTCGGTGACCGGCCCCCGGATGATCCTGGGCCACGTGGATCAGTACTACTACAGCGTGCGGTGGATTGGGCCATTCCAGCGTTTCCTGGTCGTCGCCCGCTACGGCGGGGTGAGCCGGTTCTGCTGGATCGACACGTCCGGTGTGCCCTCCGGATACGCGCGGGTTCCCGCGCCCGTCACCAGGGAAACACACTTTGCGGTGATGGACCAGCCTGGCAGCCGAGCTTGCCTCGTTACCTACACGACGGGCAGGGACGAAGTAGCCCTGGTGCGCTCTTCACCGGACTCAACGCGCCTCTTGCAGCGACTCTCGCCGGATAGGCACCCGGAGCTTGGCGGCCTGCACTGGGTGAGCACCGGAATCGCGCTCCAGTTCATTTCTCCAGCGACCGGAGGAGCTTTCGCGGACAGTCGACCACGACTCCTGATTGCCCAGAACGACGACGCCTCGGACGATCTCGTGATGCTGGTTCTCCCGCTGGACGCGCCCTCCGCCGTGCGAACGCGCCGGGTCCAACCCGGCTCGTGGAACCTGGTGAGCGTATCCCGAAACCCCTTCCGCGACGCTACTACGGTGATGCTACGTCTTTCGCGCGCTGGACGCGTGCGCGTGGAGCTGTTCGACGTCCGCGGCCGGACCGTCGCGGCGCTGTGGGACGGTCCACTTCCGGCGGGCACCCGTCGTCTCCGCTTCGCTCCGGAAGCTCTTCCGGCAGGAGTCTACTTCCTGCGCGTCATGGGGCCTGGGTTTGTTCGTCTGAGGAAAATGGTGCGGGTAAACTAGTACATCGTTTCCAAGTTAGCATTGCACATGTTGCGTGACTTTCGTATCTTGGCTCCGGGTGGCGGTGATCGCATTCACAGCGGAGGAGCCAAGATGGCGAAGAGAAAGCGTC
>CAYXFI010000532.1:0-2545 GCA_964464205.1 uncultured Cytophagia bacterium | reverse complement strand
GTTGCTTGGACACATCACGATCGGGATTCGCCTCGTGCACGAAGCGGCCTCGAAAGTCGAGGGATTGAGCGAGAACCGACTGAATCAGCTCCTTCACCTCATTCTGAGTCACCACGGGGAGTTTGAGAAGGGAAGCCCGGTGAAGCCGGCGACGGTGGAGGCGATCCTGCTTCACTACGCCGACGAGATCGACTCCAAGGTGGCGGGTATCCAGCGAATCATCGAAAAAGAGGAGGAACCAGGGAAGCGGTGGAGCAGTTACGTGAAACTGCTGGATCGGTTCATCTACCTGGGTGAAAAGGAATAGGGGAGAGGCGTCTCCTGCTGTTCTCCGCCGGCGCATACAATTGGGGGTGCACGCCCGTTCTCAGCTCCGAATCACCTGAGCCAGCATCCGAAGGGCGATGACGCTGAGGAGGGTGGTCGTCCAGGCCTTCAGCGCTTTCTCTGAGATGCGGACGGCAAGACGGGAACCCACCTGAGCCCCGACGAGCACCGCAACACCGAGCACCACGCCGAGCTTCCAATCCACGTGGCCCGCGCTCTTGAATTTCGTGAACGCCGACAATCAGGTGAGCGTGATCAGGAATAGACTGATGGATGAGGCGAGGTGATAGGGGTAGCCCAAACCGACGAGCAGGGGGACGTAGAATACCCCTCCGCCGAGCCCAATGCCGCTGAACACGACGCTGATCAGGAAAAAACCGATGACGGTAAGAGCCACGTTCTGACCCAGGATTCAGAGTGTAGGCTACCCGCAATCGTGCGACCCGACACGGGAGGAAAGCGGGGCGCCCTCGGTCACGGCTGTGGTTGATCCGGTCGCCGCGACTCGCCGCGTGTCAATTGCTCGGTGGCACGCAGCCGCTGCTGCAGCCGCCCGGCTTTCTGCCGAAGCCTGCGGACTTCCTCGGCCAGGACATCTTCCTCGGATTGCTTCTCGTCGCACGGACCGTGATCTCCGTGACCACCCGCACAGGGTTCCGTCCCGTGTAGATCGCCGTGGAGGCAAGCTCGCAGCGTTTCTTTCACCGTACCGCCCACACCGCTCACGGCTTCGATACCGAGATGCTGGAAGAAAAGTGCGGGGCGCGGACCCATCCCACCGGCGATGATCGCAGAAGCTCCCTGTTTGGCGATGAAATTGGGCACCTGGCCGGGTGCACCGTGGTCGTAGTAAAAGGGGTTCGGCAGAACCTGGAATGCCTTCGGTTCGCCGTCCTCCACATCGACGAAGGCGTAGTAGGGGCAACGACCAAAGTGAGGGCTGATGGGGCTATCCAGCCCCTCGTCCGCTTCCACGGCGAAGGCGATTCTCATGGTGTTCCTCCCATTCAATTCCAGGGTTGCGGGCCTCCCAGCGTGGTGTGTTCTTTTTCGACTCGCGTGTTGAGGATTCGGTGAGCCAGCTCAAGCAGATCGAAAACGCGTTCGTCCGCGATGCAGTAGTGCACGGTGTTTCCGTGCTTTTCGCCGCGCACGAGGCCGGCGCGGCGCAGCGTGGTCAGGTGGCGAGAGACTACGGATGTGTCGAGCCCTAGTTCCTGCTGCAGTTCGACGCCGGTCTTTGCGCCTCGGCGCAGGGCCTGCAGCAGGCGGATACGCGCGTAGGACGCGAGGACTCCCAGCAAGTCCGCCAGCTCCTGCTCGTCAGCGGGGTGGAGCCGGAAGTCGGGGGTC
Source organism: uncultured Cytophagia bacterium (assembly GCA_964464205.1). Classification (GTDB taxonomy): domain Bacteria; phylum Zhuqueibacterota; class Zhuqueibacteria; order Oleimicrobiales; family Geothermoviventaceae; genus Zestofontihabitans. The sequence goes on along the minus strand of CAYXFI010000532.1, from coordinate 865 downwards.
TTGGGACCGGTTTCAGATCAACTCATTAGCCCGATGCCTTTTTGCAGGGTGATGCAACAATATGATGCTTTGGCCTTCTACTGCGGCGTTTGCAAGGGATTTCTGGACACCTCATCCAGCGGCAGTTTTGCCCTGTGAGTCGTGGGCTCGGGCCCTCAATTTCGCTGCAGAGCTTGGCCGCTGAGCTTGCTGGCCGCGCAAGGTACTCCCAGTAGTGATTGATTGGATCGGCCGCGGGACGGGGCCGGGAAGAGTCAGACGTGCGCGAGAGGGAACCCTCTCTCCCCGCCACCTCCCTGTCGGGACGAGGACGTCTCTCTTACCTTTCGGCAATCCGTCTCTTCCACCGGTGGTAGGAGCGAGCTCCCGCTTGCGAATGGTTCTTCAACTTGCCCCGAGGAAGAAGAGACGAGGGTTGTGCAAACCACCCCGCGCGAGGCTCATCGTCCGCTTCTGACTTCCCCTGCCACCTCCCAATCCGGACGAGGACGTGCCTCCTACCTTCCGGCAACCCGTGCCCTCCACCGGTGGTAGGAGCGAGCTCCCGCTCGCGAATGGTTTTCTATCTTGCCCCGAGCAAGAAGAGACGAGGGTTGTGCAAACCACCCCTCGCCGGGCCGATCGTCTGTTTTCGGCTTCCGCCGCTGCCCAGTCGCGACGGGGACGTTTCTTCTACCCCCGGCAACCCGTGTCTTCCACCGGTGGTAGGATCGAGCTCCGGCTCGCGAATGGTTCTTCATCGTTCCCCCGAGGAAGAAGAGACGAGGATTGTGCTATCCCAGATGGAGCTCATCGTCCGTTTCCGGCCTCCCCCGCCGCCCTCCAATCGGGACGAGGACGTTCTTCCTACCCGCGGGCGGCGAGC
>CAYXFI010000531.1:0-2552 GCA_964464205.1 uncultured Cytophagia bacterium | reverse complement strand
CGGTGGTTTGGTACCTCGGCGATCTCGTCTCAAGACTACAAGCTGTCACTGGACTTCGGCCCGTATCCTGCCGCCCTCGACCGCTGGCGGAACGCCGTGCCTCGTGAGGACGCTACCCTTCCCCGCCTCCACGTCGCCGCGACAGTCGCCGACCCGCTGCCTGTCCCTCTCGGCGATCCCGCCGCGCCCTGCCTTTCTCGGCTCACGAATTTCGTTCTTTTTCGCCGGATTTCCAAATCGGAACAGGTCCTCCGAAGCCACACATACTCGCCACCAAGCGGGCACGCAGCCAGGGGATCGCGACGCCCGACCCACGGACCAGGCGCCAAAGGATCCGAATCCGCACCGATTGCCCCAGACGGCCGAACTCGCCGGGACGCCGAAGAGCCGACTGACGCCTATCCCCCGTCGGACGGAACTGCGGCGCGCGCTCCCGTGCTTCCAGTCCGGTCGCTGAGGGAAGCGGCCTTGCCCTTCGCCCCTATCCCTGTGACCCATTGCTTCCTTCCGGGCCCACTCGCGAGCGCCGACCAACAATCACGCGACCCGCCCAAGGTACCCGCGAGCGCACGGCAAGCCGGCATCCAGTGGGCGAACTCTTGAAGGCGGGGCCAAGCAGGCGCAGCAGCCTCCGAGGTACAACCGGGCTCCCGAAAGGCACATCCAAATTGACATTCTGCCGCCAAAATCCTATGTTTGCTCCACGTCGCACGAGGATTTTGCTACCGGGCTAACACCCGATTCGACATGGCAACGGCGTGCCGGAGCGAGCTGGACGATCCACCAACTCCCGGAGGGAAGGAATGCGCACTGCCGCCTACCATCTGCTGATCGGTCTGATTGTCGGGAGCATCGCCATGCCTGCGTACGCCCAGAACGGACTCATTCCTCCACCGCAACGGCTCGTCACACTCGCTGGCCAGTTCGACCCTGGTTCCCTCAGCAGGATTGCGCTGGGTCCCCGCACAGGCAGTAAGGACGAGACCACCCTGCAGGAACTGCACAGCGCTTTCCAGAACGCTTTCGGCAAGAAGCTCCTTCCCAACGCGGGAACCGTTGACAGGACCGCCGACGCGGGTGAAATCTGGATCGGCGATGCTCGCCAGGCCACGGAAGTCGAGGCGTTGTTCGCGCGGCACGGCGTCAGCCTGCCAAACGACAAGGGTCCCGAAGCGTACGCCCTGCTCATCCTGCCGGATCGTGTTGTGATCTCCGGCCCGACACCTGCAGCCCGGTACTACGGCTGGCGCACCCTTGCGCAGTGGCTGGACTTGGGCCGAACCGACTGCGCCGCCATCGTCGACTGGCCCGCCTACGAGCTGCGCGGCATCACCGACGACATCAGCCGCGGCCAGGTGTCGACGCCCGAGAATTTCAAAGAAATCATCCGACGGCTCGCGCAGCTCAAGATGAACGTGTACATGCCCTACCTGGAAGACATGTTCACGTTCAAATCTTACCCGCAGATCGGGCGCGACCGCGGAGCGTGGACTCCCGAGCTCGCGCGGGAACTGCAGGACTTCGCCGAACGCTACCACGTGCAGATCATCCCGATCCTCCAGACCCTCGGACACTACGAGAACATCCTGATTCAGCCGGAATTCATCCACCTCGCAGAGTTCCCCGGCGCGGCGTCGCTCAACGTGTCCAGCGAAGAAACGTACCAGTTCCTCGAAAAAGTGCTCGGCGAGATCATCCCGGTGTTCCGGAGCAAGTACTTTCACATCGGCGCGGACGAATCGTGGGACGTTGGCAAAGGCGCCAGTCGTGAGCGCGCGCAGAAGCTCGGTGTCGGGAAAGTGCACGTGGAGCACTACAAGCGCGTTCACGACATCGTGCGGCGCTACGGCAAGACCGTGATGATGTACGGCGACATTGTGCTTCAGCATCCCGAAATCCTGGAGGAGCTCCCGAAGGACATCGTGCTATTCGACTGGCACTACGGCCCGCAACTGCAGTACCCCAGCGTCGACGTGTTCCGGGACGCCGGCTTTCGGTTCGTGGTGTCGCCCGGGATTCACAACTGGGCCCGAATCTACTCCAACGACGTGGCCGCGATGGCGAACATCCTGCACCTCAGCCTGCGCGGGCTGCAGGGTGGCGCTTTCGGCTGCCTCACGAGCAACTGGGGCGATTACGGCGGGGCCAACCTGCGGGAGTTGAATTGGTTCGGCTACACCTGGGCCGCCGTGTGCTCCTGGAATCCGCACGCCGCACAGCCCGACGATTTTCGCAGTCAGTTCGTGCGCTACTTCTACGGAGCCGAGATCCCCGAAATCGAGGCGGCACAGGAGCTGCTGACCGCCGCGTCCGTTCTCACTCACTTTCCCGACTTCTGGCGCCATCCGTTCTACGAGATCCGCCCGCAGGAGGAGCGCAGGTTTCTGCAAAAGCGGTTTCAGCTCCCGGAGACCGCCGTGACGGTGGAACGGCTGATCGAAGGGGCACGGAGCCAGGTCAAACGGAACGTCGAACACCTGGAATACCTCAATTTCGCGGCCCGGCTTTTCGGGTGGATCGGGGACCGAGCGGACGTCAGCCTGAAAGTGGAG
>CAYXFI010000530.1:0-2565 GCA_964464205.1 uncultured Cytophagia bacterium | reverse complement strand
ACTGGTCGTTTCCTCGCCGCATCCGTCAAGCGTTCGATTCTGCTCATCGTGTGATCCTCCGATGTTTCTGAGTAGATCCGGATGCCCGGAGCCGGTCAGGCCGCGCCAGTTGCGGCGAGAACGGGACGGCGGTTTTGCTTCCGTATGGGCCCCGCCTACGTCCTCGCGGCGGGCGGTTGCAAATGGCGCGGAGAACGCTCGCTGTGCCCCTGCAGACGGCGAGACTCGCGCGCGAGCCTTGCCGTCTCGGCTGGCAAGCAGGGCAGCCAGTGGCGGTGAAACGGGTCCCGTGTCCAATGTACGAAACAAGCCCCGGTTTCACCAGCCATTGGGGTAGTGCCACAGAACCCGTTCGGGTTGCGGCCGGCGAGGAACCCGTGCCGAGCACAGGAACGGGGGCGCTTGAAGTTGTGCGCGCGGTGCGAGCGGGCGGTTGCGAAGAACGTTCAGGAGCACTACATTCCCGCCGGACACAGTTCGTGCGCGATGTGCGCATTTCCAGGTCGTTCGCGCTAACTGCAATGTGCGTTTGGACGGGGAGTGAGGGCACGGGGTGGTCATGATCTCGCGGGTATACGGAGTACTTCTTAAGGAGTTCCAGACGCTCCGATCGAGAGAGCACACCTTCATGGTGCTCATCGCCGTGCTGATCGGTGTGCTCGGAGGTTTCGGGGCGATCGTATTCCGGTTCGCCATCCGGTTTGCACAGGGCATCTTCTTCGGAACCTGGCACTATTCGCTGGAACACGTCCTGTCCCTGCCGTGGTACGCGAGGCTGGCGGCGCCGGCTCTGGGGGGACTGGTGGTGGGGCCGATCGTGTACTACTTCGCACGGGAGGCCAGGGGCCACGGCGTGCCTGAGGTGATGGAATCAATCGTGCTTCGTTCCGGTGCCATTCGCCCCCGCGTGGTGCTGGCCAAAATCACCGCGTCGGCGGTGAGCATCGGGTCGGGGGGCTCCGTGGGTCGGGAGGGACCGATCGTGCAAATTGGCTCGGCCCTCGGTTCGACGATCGGCCAGGTTCTGCGTGTGAACCAATCAGCCCTTCGCACGATGGTGGCGTGCGGCACCGCGGCTGGCATTGCGGGGACGTTCAACGCACCGATCGCGGGGGCGCTGTTCGCGATGGAGGTGCTGCTGAGCGACTTCGGGATCTCCCAATTCAGTCCCATCGTCATCGCCTCAGTGGCGGCCACCGTCGTTTCGAGGCATTTCCTGGGAGATTTTCCCGCTTTCATCGTGCCTCGCTACGAGCTGGTCAGTGTATTCGAGATGATCCCGTACGCTGTGCTCGGGGCGCTGGCCGCTTTCGTGGCCCTGGCGTTCATCAATCTGCTGTACGCCACCGAGGACGTGTTCGAATCGCTGCGCATTCCGCCGATCATGAAGCCCGTGCTCGGCGGGGCGCTGGTGGGTGCGATTGGCATCTTCTTCCCGCACGTGTTTGGCGTGGGGTACGAGACCATCGATCTGGCTCTCGGAGGGAATCTCGCCTGGAATCTACTGCTGTTGCTGGTGGTGTTGAAGCTCGTGGCCACCTCGATCACCATCGGCTCGGGTGGATCCGGCGGCATCTTTGCCCCTTCGTTGTTCATCGGGGCCAGCCTGGGTGGACTGGTGGGCACGGTGGTTCACGCGCTCGAACCGGCGCGGACGGCTGCCTCCGGAGCCTACGCCCTGGTGGGAATGGGAGCCGTGGCCGCAGGGGCAATGCACGCCCCCATCACGGCTATCCTGATCATCTTCGAGCTGACGGACGACTACCGGATCATTCTCCCTCTCATCGTGGCCTGCATCACCAGCGTGCTGATCACCACCCGCCTCAAACAGGATTCCATCTACACGCTGAAACTTTCGCGTCGGGGCGTGAACCTCGTGCGCGGGCAGGAACTGAACGTCCTTCGCTCTCTCCAGGTGAGCCAGGTGATGCGGACCGATCCCGAGAAAGTCCACGCCGACGCGGCTTTCCGTACGCTGATGGACCTCATGGTGAACAGTCCGCGAACAAACTTCTTCGTGGTGGACAGTGAGGACAGGCTACTGGGGGTGATCACGCTGCAGGATCTGCGCAAGGCCGTCCACGAGTCCGACGCATTGGAGACCCTGCTCGTGGCCTTCGATCTGATGCGACCGGTCCATCACGTGTTCCGACCATCGGATACGCTGGACGTGGTCATGAAAGCGTTCTCGGAGACGTACATGGATGAGCTGCCGGTCGTGGACGGTGCGGAAGAGGAACGCCTTGTGGGCACTATCACGAAGAACGACGTGATCGACGCCTACAACCGGGAGATTCTGAAACGCGACATGGCTTCCTCCCTGTCCGGCTACCTGGCGGCGGTGCGCAAGTGCAAACGCGTGGAGCTTGTGGATGGGAACATGTTGTGCGAAATGGAAGTACCCGGTTCGTTCGTGAATCGCACTCTTGAGGAGCTGGATCTGCGCCGCAGACACGGTGTTGAGGTCGTGCTGATTCGGCAGGCCTACGATCCGGAGAAGCGCGAGCCGTTGAAAGTACTGGCTCCGAAGCCGGACTACCGATTCCGCTTCGGCGACAGCATTCT
>CAYXFI010000529.1:0-2569 GCA_964464205.1 uncultured Cytophagia bacterium | reverse complement strand
CGACCAGTACGGCAGGACCCTCGAGATGTGGCTTCCGGTCAAGAGCCTGAGCTTCCGTAGAGGGCTGCGGCGCTGGGGTTCAACGTGCAGCGGAGGATCCGGAGACTGCAGGAGACGGACAGGTGGTCCATGGCGAGCTGGGACTACGAGCTCGGGCAGACCAGTCACGCGGGTCTTCTGGTTGGCCTACCCGAGTTCGATTTCGGGATCGGCCTCACGGTGGAGCCTTCCGCGATCGGTGGATTCGGACAGCCGGAACCCGGAGCGGACCTCGACTTTCGCCGCGACGCGAGTCTGGACATCACCCAGCGTTTCGGCCCCAATCTCGAACTCTCGCTGACCCTGAACACCGACATCGCCCAAACGGAAGCGGACGCGCGACAGACCAACCTCACACGCTTCCCTCTGTTCTTCCCCGAAAAGCGCGCTTTCTTCCTGTGCGAGGCGGACATGTTAGAGTTCGGCCTGGGCTTGGGGCGCGACCTGATCCCTTTCTTCACCCGAACGATCGGGCTGTACGAGGGTCGGCAGGTGCCGCTGGACGCCGGCCTCAAAGTGAACGGTCGGGTGGGGAATACCAATCTCGGGGCTTTCACCGTGCGGAGCCGGGCTGTGGAAAGACTCGTGCCCGCATCCACGATGGGCGTGGTGCGCGTGAAACAGAATATCTGGAGCGAGTCCTCGGTCGGGGTGATCTCCACATTCGGTGATCCGACTGGGGTGGAAGGAAGCTGGTTTTTGGGGGCGATTTCATCTGCCAGACCTCCCGCTTTCGGGGTGACAAGAATTTTCTCGTGGGACTGTGGGGACTGTACAGCAACCGGCCGGACCTGGTCGGTGACAAGAGTGCCTTGGGTTTGAAGATCGACTACCCCAACGATCTCTGGGACGTCTTTTTCTCCTCCAACCGGACTGGCGATGCCTTCTGGGTGCCGAGGCCGGGGATGTACAACTGGCACTGTGGCGGCACCTTCAGCCCCCGTCCCTCCTGGCGGCTGGTTCGCCAGATGTTCCACGAATTCTACCCCCGGCTTGTCACCAATCTGCGGCACGAATGGGAGAGCTATCGGGTGTTCATGGCCCGGGTGAACTGGCGGCTGGAAAGTGGAGACCGGTTTGAGTTCAACGTGATGCCACAGGGGGAGAGGCTGGTGGATCCCTTCCCGATCGCAGAAGGAGTTGTGATTCCGCCCGGCTCTTACCACTGGGTGCGTTACCGCCTGGAAGGGGGACTTGCTGTCAAGCGGAAGGTGAGCGGGCAGCTCACCTGGTGGTTCGGTGGCTTCTACACGGGGAAGCTGGATCAGGTCGAACTCACAATGGCCATCAACCCGTCGCCGATGCTGAGAATCCAGTTCTCCGGGGAGGTGAACACCGGGCGGCTGCGAGAGGGCCGCTTCACCCAACGGCTGTACGCGTGCCGCTTTCTGTTCACTGCCTCACCGGACCTGCAGTTGACCAGCTTCATTCAGTAGGACAACGAAAGCAACACTCTGGGTAGCAACACACGGTTGCGCTGGACTCTTTCCCCGGAAGGGACGCTGTCTCTGGTGTACAATTGCAACCTCGCTCGCAGTCCGCTGGATCGCTGGTCGAGGGAATCTTACCAGCTCCTGCTGAAGATTCGGTACGCCTTCCGGGTGTAGCGCGGCGCTGCGCCGGGGAGTGCCGGTTCCACTGGCCGGGGGACAGTGGCTGGACGATTTCAGCGTGCCGGGGCAGACTCCACACTCACTGCAGTTCGAGCTCCCGCCAAGCCCCCTTCACCCCGACTCGGCGCGCACGGTGCGGAAGCGATGGCCGGGAGGGAATCCGATTCAAGCGTCGCTGTGCAAACGAGCCATCGATCCCGGTTTCCCGTTGGACACAAGCGGTCACGCAGCACGGCCGGAACTTTGCTGGCCGCGCAAGTTTCCGCGATCGCCGCGCCTTTGCAGTTTGCCGGACTTCGTTGTAGGCTTACCGGTCGTACGCGGCTGAACTCTCAAGCAACCCGTGGTTCGGGGTGCCGGATGCCCGCTCTTGTGCGAGGGGATGCCCGTCTCAAAAGCCCTTGACATTCGAGGGGCGAATCCCTAACCTTGAGCTGATTGCGAACCGGAAACGGCGGCGGAAAAGGTGCACGACTCGGCGCTCCTCCCCACGTTTCGTCGGACCGCGCTGCGATCGGCGAGAATCCGGCCGCGGGATCCCTGAGTCGGTTGCCTCACGATCCTCTCCCCTGGACCTGCCCTCCACGCACCTTACACCCGCCCTTCGGGCCAGTCGGTCGACGCAAGCAGTCGTTTGCCGCGCGTCGGAGGCGCCGGTGGCCGGTTGAAGCCTCGGTATGTGTGGGTCGCCTGCAGGGATGACTGCGCCAGTCCGAGGCTGTGCGTTTGGTTGCTCCGGTGCCGATGCGGCTGCGCCGGGATGTACCGGGAAGCGAGGTGGTGACGATGGAAGGGCAGGTCGTATCCCACTACGAGATCCTGGAGAGAATTGGATCGGGCGGGATGGGCGTGGTGTACAAGGCCCGCGACGTTCGGCTCGATCGCCTGGTCGCCATCAAGTTCTTGCCCCACGAGCT
>CAYXFI010000528.1:0-2570 GCA_964464205.1 uncultured Cytophagia bacterium | reverse complement strand
ATTTGCCTCAACTCGGTCTCTCTGTAGTCGTACCACTGCTCGGCCACACCCAGCCGATGAATAGCTTCCTTGAATCTGCGAAAAGCACCCCGGCCGTGGATCGCGTCCAGAAGCTCGTCCGTCACTTTGGGATCCACCTCGTACAGCGCAAAACGGCGCATCAAATCCCATTCGTTGAAGTCGTACTTGCTCGGTAGAGCGATGTACCTCCCGCCTTCGTCGCTCAGCACTTCTCGCGCTGTTTCGAACAAGTCCCTGTTTATCTCTGGAGTTGATTCAAGCAGTTCTGTATCATCGAAGTCGCTGAACTCATCGAAGACCCACAGGACCCGACCAGTCTGCAAGTCGAGATAGGCTTCCGCCATTTCTGATTGGAATTCGAGCGCCTCGAGGATCTCCTGCAGTTTGACTTTCACCTTCATCGTCCTCATCCTCGTCGGTTGGTTCATTGGTGATAAGTTCCCGCTCATGGCCAGCTAGCTCACGGGATCCCGCGAACCGGACAGGTGTCCAACTCTCGAATCGAGGCACGTCTTGACTGTCACTGGCCAACCCGCCCACACGTGCCATCACCTCGGCCCCGCTCACGAATCTTCCCCGGCCGTGCCTGGCAGGCTCCGCCTGCTACCGGTGACCAGCTCAAAAACCACGCCCTCGCCCCTCTTCAACGATGCCCGTCAGGGGCTTGCGTTTCACCGAACCCCATCTCTCACCGATCCTTTCCCCCGTGCGGGGTCACTCCGGTGTAGACCTCAGGCCAATTCTGCTCGCCCGCTCCCTCCTCGCAGACAGAGTCCCCCTCCTTGCCCGCCCACGCCCACGTCGCCCTCGGAAGCTGGACAAAGCCCGTTGTACCGGAAAGATAGCGTACTGAGCCAAGAAACGCCAGTGGCATTCCATCCTGCACGCGGATACGCGAACATTCGAGCGTTTCGCCGGCCCACCCTTGACGAACGACCCTAACGTTCGTGTGCGCGATCTTCGGCCCGGGTGTCCCCCACAGCAATCCACGACGACACGGGAAACCAAGCCTTACGAACCCCCAGCGTTGGGCGCCACCGAAAAATGGCAAGAATCGGGACGAAATGCCATTGCATCTTCGGGCGAAATTGCGTACACTCTGGCTCGACGCCCGACCCGCGGCGTCCGCGGTCAGCTCGGTCGGGAACGGGATTCGCGTCAACCCCGGCATGTAGGGACGTTCGTGGATACCCGTTACCGATACGAGTTCGGGAGGCTTCAGCGACTCACGTGGACGGGACACGGCAACGCTGTCCGAACGCTTCACATCAGCGAGCAGCGTCCATCTGAAGAGCCCGGCCCAGCCGAGCACCACTTCTTCATCTTCACCGCGCGCGTGAGGGCAACTACTCGCGACCGGTTCACCCTTTACAGGTGAGCCATGTACATGCGAAATCGATTTTTTCGTGGGCAAGCCGGTCGCTGAGAGCAGTTCGAACCTGGGCTCAATTTGGGAGGATTCCAACCTTGTCTCTCCATAAGGACCATGTGGATTCACGTCGGAAACCGTGGCCGGTCCTTCCAAGGCCGATGGTCACCCTGCGGGCTATCTCTCATCCTTGGATAGCACTCCTGATATTCGCCCTTCTTGTCATTCCACGCGCAGTGCTACCGGGTACTCGCGTCAAAATCGCCGTCTGGGGTGACTCGCGGGAGAATCGCCTCGGCGCCTGCGAGAACATCGCCGATTTGCTGCTGCACAAGGTCACGGACTGGGACTTCCAGATTCACACGGGCGACTTCACACACGACGGAAGCGAGGCGGCCTGGCAGCGGTCGCTGAACTACCGGGGCATCGACTCGCTCTTCGTGCCCGGCCGCTTCCTCATGTGCACCAGCAACCACGACGCTGTGCGCAGCACCTACGATCGATACACGGCCGGCGTGCTCCCGGTCAATTCCGCGGACAGCACGACCCATTTCTTCCACTTCCAGAAGGGCAATGTCCACGTGATCGCCTGCGACGGCTATTTCACTCCTGCCAGCGTGATGAACCGCTGGCTGGACTCCGTCCTGACACACATTCCCGAAGAAGATTGGCTCATCGGCGTGTGGCACAACCCGTGCTACGGCGATGTCACCTACAAGAGCAGCTACCTCAGTGTGTGCGGAACTTGGTTGGAGAAGTTCGCCGCGCACGGCGGTGACTTCATCCTCCACGGCCACGCCCACACATACGTGCGCACCTACCCCCTGCTGCCGGACGGCACGATCTCTTTTGAGCACGGGATGGTCCACATCGTGAACGGCTGCGGAGGTGCTGACTTCAAACCGCCCCAGGCCAAATCCAGCAAGACGGCGTTCACCCCCGACACCTGGTCGTTTGCAATGGTCACGTTCATCACCATCGAAGGTGACGTCGCCACAGTGGAAACCGTGGATGCGCGCACCCTCGAGAACGTGGGCACTGTGGACCGCTGGGTGTGGGATCGATCTTCAGCAAGCCTCGTCACCAGGCCATCCCGGCCGCGCCTGCCCGAGGTTCCCCAGCTCCTGCCCCCGCCGCCAAATCCCTTCACCCTGGTCACGACGATCCGGTACGTCCTGCC
>CAYXFI010000527.1:0-2581 GCA_964464205.1 uncultured Cytophagia bacterium | reverse complement strand
CCCGCTGTGCTGGCGGAGTCGCGCTGTGTGCTGGACGTGCTGCGTTTCGTGCAGGCGCTGAACGACGCGCTGGAGATTCTCTCCGGATCACTACCGGCTGGACGCGAGCATCTGGCACATACTCTGGACCGCCTCGATACGCTGGCGGCTCGGCTTTCGCGCACGCTGCTCAAGTGGGGCAACCTCGTGCACCCCGTACAGCGGTCATTGCTGCACAGCCGTTTCCGCGACACGGTGGATTTCCCGGGCACGATCGCCGGGATCCTGCGGCGGAAAGCGGCCGCGTGGGGCATCCCCGACCCGCATCCGGAGCGACGTTTCACCCCCGTCGCCACCTGGACCGTCCGGCCCGGCCGCGACACCCTGTGGATCGACGTCACCCGCTGGGCGAAGCAACCCGGGCCGCTGGACGTTCGACTGGAATTCCAGGGAGAAACAGGTAGCGCCACGTTCCACGGATCTGCGCTCTACGCGGGTCCCCAGCCGTGGAGCAGCGTTCCCGTGGACACCGACACCTGGACTCGCGGCCTCAACCGCTTCGGCCGCGCCCTGGATGCGTGGCTCGAGGTGCCGGAATGGCCGGGATTGCTGAGCAATCGGGAGGATCGGTTTTGGGTAAGGGTCGTGGTGAGTGGGCCTACTGAAAAACGGAAACCGGATGGACGTGTTCGAGCGCTCGTGAGGAGGGCATCGCGCGCGGTCTGCCAGTAGGGCCTGCTCAGAGACAGCTGTACGTCACTTCAGAGGACCGCGCTCGCTTCTCTTTTCGTGCCAAGCAGCGAAGCCAAGCCCTGCCTTGTGGACCCCCATCTGCATGAAGGCCAGCACACGGCGGCGCTTAGCTTACAGGCCAGGGTAGGCCTTAATCGGTGGGGTCTCCTCCCCGCTTGGGACGCCTTGCCATGTCTCGCACAATTTCCTTCACGCTCATCCGCGCGAACAGTGTCTCCCGGTCCTGCGTGTAGTTGCCGAAGCCAGTGGCAAACTGCCTGAGAAAGCGGACTGTGTCCGCCACGCCGAGCTCGCGGAAAAGGGCACGAAGCCCCCTGTCCTGGATTTCCATCAATGGCCTCAATTCTGTCTGCAGAGTCTTCGCTTCGATTTTGTAGAGAACTGTCACGAATGTTGTGTCCCGAGAGCGCTAAGCTCATGAAACCCGGGGTAGATCTCTACGGAGATCGTCAAACGGTTTACCCGCAATCGTCCCAGCTTCCGCAAAAGGGCAAAGACCGATCCAATCGACTTCGAGATCAGCGTTGAAACCGTAGCTTCCTCACCTGTAGCCAAAACCGCTATTCCTCTTCCTCCAAAATGCGGTCGAGCTGAGTCCCGACCTGTCCCAGCTCTTTCGTTGCGATCTCCCAGACGATGTCCAGACTAACGCCGAAATAGTGATGAATCAATCGATCCCGTACCTTCGCCATGCTTTTCCAAGGGACGCTGGGATATCTTTCTTTCAGCGATCGCGAAATGTTCTTAGTTGCTTCACCAACTATTTCCAGGTTACGAAGAACAGCGTCTTGAGTTTTCGTATCCCCAACGAAATCCTCATAGGTCATGCCAGCGATGTACCGTTCTATCCGGTTGATACCTTCGCGAATGTCCTTCAGAAACTCTCTATCCGACCGCCTAGACATAGACCACCGTTTCTTCTATTTCATCAGCTACATCTCTCACTCGGATGCTCCGCAAACCCGCCCACGTGAGCAGGTCAACTCTCCTCCCCAAAAGACGCTCGAGGAACTCGGCGAGCTCCATGAACTTGAAACCGATTGGTCGTTCGAGCTCTACCAAGATGTCCACATCACTGGTGGGCGTGGGTTCGCCCTTCGCGTAGGAACCGAATACCCCAATGCGCTTCACCCCGTACTCCGCGGCAAGGTACCCATAGTGCCGACGAAGCAGGGTCACGATCTCCTGTCTCTCCTTTTCTCCAGACACCTTTCCAGCGCCTTTGAACCGCCTGCTCATGCCAACGCACCTCCCGCAGCGGAAGAAAACCCCAGGGGGTAGTCCCTGCAGCTGTCGATTATGCCAGCGCATCAGATCACACAACCAACTAGCACGCGACTCCCGAGGGAACGTAGCAAGCCTCAACTGTCCGGTCCGGGGTTTCACAGCTGCTCGAAATCCATTGGTTGGGGTTCACCATTGGCGATTTGCTTCTTGATCTGCTCGGCAATATCCCTCAGATCCCCTTGAGTGCTCTCGAACAGCTTGTCCCAGCGGAGTTCCTCTTGCAGGTCAAGGATGCAGTCCTTCAACATCCGCCAAAACACGGCCTTGAAGCTCCCTCGGCAATGACCCAAACATCTCCAATGTTGGGGAGGCGGCGGAAGATATTCTTCGCACCCACCCGATCCTACCGCCATCGAAAGTGTGCGCCGAGCGCCGCGCGCACCTCTCTTAACGTACGAAAAAACGTCAACCTGTCAAGTAGTATCTTGACCGAACCAGGACCGCTGGATCAATCAAGCGTCCTGATAACCTGCTGAGCAGGGGCTGCCGACATGCTGCAAATCTCATCTAGTGCACCGTTTCCCAATTAGCATTGCTAGGCGCATGGTGTTCAGGAGGTACG
>CAYXFI010000526.1:0-2581 GCA_964464205.1 uncultured Cytophagia bacterium | reverse complement strand
GATCAACGTCAATGAGGTCAACAAATTCCCCTATCGGTTCTTCTGGTGGCAGGCCCCCGATGGTAGTCGTGTGTTGGCCTACATTCCGCGTAGCGGCTACGGACACGACCTGAACGGCGACGCTTTGGTGGAATTCCTTGAAGAAGAGTCGCGCGAGCTGGGTTTCGGCAAGGAACTGGTGCTCTACGGCGTGGGCAATCATGGCGGCGGGCCCACGATGCAGATGCTCGAACGAGCCTTGACCGAGATGGAAGCCCCGGCATTTCCGGACGTGAAACTCAGCACGTCGGAGGAATTCTTCGATTCGTTCACCGAGCAGGAATTGAAACGCCTCCCGGTCTGGAGGGATGAGCTCTACCTGGAGCACCACCGCGGGACGTACACCTCCCAGGCCAGCGTGAAGAAACACAACCGTACCCTCGAGTACGAGGCCACACTCGCCGAAAAACTGTCGGTCATCGCCCACCAGCTCGGACTGCTGGACTACCCGAAGGACGATATCGACGCCGTGTGGGAAACCATCCTCTTCCACCAGTTTCACGACATCCTGCCCGGATCTTCCATCCGCGCTGTCTACGTGGACACTGAGCTCGAATACCGGCAAGCGCACGACCTCATCCGGTCCGTCATCGACCGGGCGATGGAGGCGTTGGCCAGTCAGATCGACACCCGCGGCGACGGACGTCCGGTGCTAGTGTTCAATCCCAGCCCTTGGTCCCGCACAGGCCCCGCCTACCTGACGCTGGACACGTGGCAAGCCCGCAGAGTTTGGCATCTGACGGACCAGCAGGGCCGCACGGTTCCCAGCCAGAAAGTGGACAGCACGAGACTGGGAGCAAAGCTTCTGTTCATCGCGACGGATGTGCCTCCCCTGGGTTACAAGCTCTACTTCCTCCGGACAGGACCCTCCCGCGTCGACGGGAATACCGTCCGAGCCACCCGTACCTCGCTCAGCAACCGGTTCGTTCACCTCGAGATCGATCCGACCACTGGGCTGCTCCGGAGTCTACGCACAGCGGCCGGCCGCGAATTCCTCGAGAAACCGCGGGGCAATCTGCTCCAGATTCTGCCGAACGAGAAAGTGGACGCGTGGAACCTCCGGTTCGTCAAACCCCCGATCGACCTCGACTCAGTGGCTACCATCCAGGTGCTGGAGCAGGGTCCGGTCCGCGCTACGGTTCACGTACGGCACACCTTCCTCGGGGAAGACAAGCCCCGCAGGTCTCCGACGGAGGGCTTCCCCTCTTCGTTCTTCGATCAGTACATCTCGGTCTACGCGGGAATCCCGATGGTGGAAGTGCGCAACCGCGTGGAGTGGTGGGAGACACACAAGGTGCTGAAGGTGGCGTTTCCCGTCGTGATCCACGCACCGAAGGCCACCTACGAGATCCCCTACGGCACCATCCAGCGTTCCACCGGCTTCTCGACGTCCTGGGAGAAGGCACGCTTCGAGGTACCGGGCCAGCAATGGGTGGACGTCAGCGCCAACGGCATCGGCTTCAGTCTGCTCAACGATTGCAAGTACGGCTACGACGTGAAGGACAACGTTGTACGGCTGACTTTGCTACGTTCCCCCACCGAACCGGATCCGATGTGCGATCGTGGCTACCACACCTTCAACTACTACCTTTACCCGCATCAAGGAGACTGGCGAGAAGCCAGTACCCTTCGTCTTGCGCGCGAGGTGAACGAACCATTTGTCGTGCGACTGGTGAGCAGCCACAAGGGTTCCCTACCACGCCAGCAGGCGTTCGTCTGGGCGGAACCTTCGAACGTGCTGATCGGTGCGTGCAAACGGGCCGAGGACTCGGACGCGTGGGTGCTGCGGCTCGTTGAGACGCACGGCGTCCCCGCGCGAGCGGTGGTGAGTTTCGCCTGGCCACTGGTCTCCGCAAAAGAGGTGAATCTGATCGAAGATGAAATCGGACCGGTTCCTGTCAAGGGGCGCTCCTTCTCAGTGAAAATGCGGCCGCACGAAATCCGGACGTTCCTGGTGGAGATCGGCGCCCGCAAACCTACGCATTAGCGCCAGGAGGCCCGGAGCGATCCGGGAGTACCCTCGTCGCCATTGGGAGCTTCCCCGAGGGTTGGGCCAAACGGATGGTGGAGCGGGGACAGACTGTCCCCCAACCAAAGCTCGAATGGGAAAAGGCGGAACCCTCGTTCGGTCCGATTGACGCCAGCCCACCGGTGGGACGATTCGGGGGATCGTTTTTCCTCGGGGGGCAGTTTTCGACTGTCATCCACGTCCCGGTATTCGGGACTCACGAGTGGAGATGCACGCGGGTACCCCGGCCTCGCGTCCTCGTCACGAATCCCTGTGGGGTCAAACGTGCCCACGGCGGGCGAGCGTCGGAGAAGCAGGTGTATTCTGTTTTAACACCCGGTCCGTGAGAGAAGAACTAACCCCGCTTTCGGGGGAATCCAGGCGGTCTCTCGCCCTCGTGGGAGTCACTACTGCGGCCCCCATTCTTGGGTTCGTAGCCCCCGATCCGAGGCGCTTTTCCGCGCGCTTCTTGGAAAGCGGGCCAGAAGGTCCCCCCTACTCCAGGTCCCCGGTGAGGTACGTCTTCTTCGTCTG
>CAYXFI010000525.1:0-2582 GCA_964464205.1 uncultured Cytophagia bacterium | reverse complement strand
TGCCCTGGACCGTGGACGAGGACAACATCGAGGAAGTGCCCACCATCTATATGGGCGAGGAGCCGGACGTGGGCCGCGACGACTACTTCGTCATTATTGTCCCCTATGGTGGCGCTGAAGGGGCCTATGTCGGCTTCGATTCCAAAGATGTGGGTAGCGACATCCTAGCACGGGGCTTGAAGTACTATCAAGCCGACGGCACCTCCGGTCGTCCCGGCTGGCACATCCGGAGCTATGGCTGGTGGACTTACTGTGTGGTTGAATTCTACGAGAACACGCCGCCAGCCATTACCGGTTTGACCCAGATCGCCAGCACCTATAACCCTAACAAGGAACTTAAGGCCCGGTGCGAGATCACCGACATCGATGCTGCCGATCCGAACAACGCCGGTGTCGCCGAGGCCTACCTGGTGTGGAGCACCGGCACGGAGGTGGACTCCGCGGCTATGACCAACGTCGAAGGCAACATCTGGGAAGGCCAGATCACCGGTGTCGACGTGGGCGACGAGGTCGAGTACTGGGTAGGTGCCAAGGACAAGGGCGGTCTCTATTCGAAGTCCAGCTCGCGGCGCTTCAAGATCACCCAGCCGGAGCATCCGGAGGCCGACCTGCTGGTCTGCTTCCAGGCTCCGCACAACGCCAGCTGGTACACGGACATCCTGGACAATCTTGGCTACGTGTACGAAGTGTGGGACGTGAACGCCAACTATGGCATCGATGAGTCCATCACGGGCTACGGTTGGGGCACGATCCTGATGGGAGCCTGGGGTGCGAACACAGTCCCGACGCGTGAGTACGAGGGCAATCCCTACGCGTCTTTCCTCGCAAACGGCGGGAACATGTTCCTGAGCGATATGGACTATTTCTACGCCAACAGCGAGGTGGAGACGCCGACCTTCGACTCCGGGACGTTCGCCCGCGACTTCTTCGGCATCAACGGCGGTTCCAACGATCCGGGTGCCAACGCAGACAGCGTCGTGGTGGGCGTGGCAGGCGACCCGATCTCCGGCGATTTCACCGAACCAATGCAGCTCGACTGGTACGCCTACAGCGGCCATCGGGACTGGAACTGGATCGACTACGTGACTGTGGGCAACGCCACCATCATCTTCAACGCTGAGAGCGGGAACGCCTGCGGTACGCGCTATGAGGGCAGCAACTTCAAGACTGTGCTGCTCACCTTCATGGCCGATGCTCTCGGCGACAGCGTGCCGAGCGCCAACATGCAGAAGCTGATCCAGAACGTGCTCACCTGGTTCGGCACGGGAACGGGCGTGGCCAGCGAGGCCAAGGGTGTGCCCAGCGAGTACAGCCTGAGCCAGAACTACCCGAACCCGTTCAACCCGACCACTACCATCGAGTACAGCCTGGCGAAGGCTGGCGAAGTGAAGCTGAGCGTATACAACATGCTCGGCCAGAAGGTGGCGACCCTTGTGGATGGCTACAAGCAGGCGGGCCGTCACAAAGTCACGTTCGATGCCACTGGCCTGCCGAGCGGCGTGTACTTCTACAAGCTCGAGGCGGGCGATTACCAGGCCATCCACAAGATGGTGCTGACCAAGTAACCTGGGATTCCCCGGCCTGAATTCTCAGGCGAGAATGCTGTAAGCCGCCGTCGCCGGCCTCGACCGGTGGCGGCGGCTTTTGTTTTGCCAATGAGTTCCACAGCCGGGCAAATGCCCGGGTCCCCGCTGAGCGGGTGGGTCACAGATCGCTAGTGCACTACCCGAGGAGAGTCCCTTCTTCGGCGTGAGTGCCTCTCAGGGCTGCGCCTGCGGCCGGGAAGAATCTGGTTCCCGGCGACAAACGTTGCTCGTGTGGAGACCCAAAGGTCGAGACTTCCGTCGTGCCGAGGGGAGGATTCTGCAGCAGGATCATTTGATGGACATGAGGGTAGGCTTGTCCGGCGGCGCCGTCGCAGATAGGGCGGAAACAAGAGGTGGAGGCCACGGTGAGGATGCCGAATCTTAGCAGTGTTTTCTTCCTGCCGAACGCCGCGATGGTTCTGTCCTTGCTGGCCGCTCCAGCCCAGGTGCTGGCTGCAGAAGGGAAGTACGGTGTCGCTTTCCTCGAAACGGCCGGTCTGCACCACATGTTCTTCGCCAATGGGAATTTCTCCGTGCCGAGCGACCTGGTGGGCACGCTGCCGAGCATGCGACACGGGGGCTACGACTACTTCGAGACCGTCAGGATCTGGGTGTGCGCCGTGGACAACACCGGCGGTGTGCGGGTGAGCGGACTGCCGTACTACCTGGATACGCGCAGTGAGTGGGGTCCACCCGCAGATGCCCCCGGCAAGGACTATTCGGGGGAGCTCCACGCGGACGCACTCCGTTTGCCCAGCGACACACTCGCTTTCTTCCCACTTGTGGCGCACAGCACGATGGAGGCCACCTGGCCGCTGGGGCCCTACGGTTTTCGTCGCTGGCCGGGTGCTTACCTGCGTCTGGCGAGCGGTGGGTTCCGTAAGGAGTACGAGTGGCTGGCGAACCAGCAGGTCTACTTCCGTCTCGTGGACGAGCCCTACGCCGAGATTAAAGAACGTTATAAGATTGATTTTACCATTGCCAACGGCGAGAATG
>CAYXFI010000524.1:0-2596 GCA_964464205.1 uncultured Cytophagia bacterium | reverse complement strand
TCCCATACGGTTTTCCGAGAAATGAGGGTTGTCCGGCTCACGCCACTTGGGGCTCATCGTTCATTTCTGGCCTTCCCCACTACCCTCCCCCCGGGACGAGGACGTCCCTCCTACCCCTGGACGACCCGCCCAACACACCGGTCGAAGGAGCGAACTGCCGCTCGCGATTGGCAGCGCCTTCCGGGTTTCTTTCGCCGCGGGACGCGGCTCCCACAAACCAACCTCTTCCCAATTCCTACTCTGGCTGGCTGCGGGTCGGACTCGGTGGAACCATCTACCTGACGGATACAATACTGGGAGACGTTTCCCTTGCGTTTTTGGGCGGGCTTGGCTAATCTTGGTGCCGGTGCGCGCCCGCAAAAGTCACCGCATTTCCTGCCGATGCAGGAGAGAACGGCAACGACGCGCATACCGCGCCCGACGCAGCACGGAAAAACGCGTTTCCGCACAAATCGACTAGCACGGGACCACCGGACCGGCATCCGATTGGTTTGTGTCCGACCAGCGAAAGCAGGTCGGCGAAGGCACTGCGAGCATGCAGCCCACGCCGAACCGGCGGAGCGCGCCGGACGTACGATGCGGAGGACCAAACGGTCCACGGTTCGTGGCCAGGTCCCCTTTGAGTGTGGCGAGAAAGACCCCTACGGGGAACGTGCAATGCGAGTGGTGATCGTCGGTCTGGGCGGGGAGGGCGCCCACCTAACCCGCCTTTTGAGCCAGCGGGGCCACGAAGTGGCAGCGGTGGATCCCGACGCGGAGCGCTGCAGGGAGGAACAGGAGCACTTCGACGGGATGGTCCTGCAGGGGAACGGCACCGACCCGTCCTCCCTGCGGCAGGTGGGCGTATCATCGGCCGACCTGCTGTGCGCCGTCACCGGTTCCGACGAGGTGAACCTGGTCGTCTCGCGGATTGCCAAGAGGCTGGGCGCGCGAAAAGTCATCGCCCGTCTGCGGGAGACCTTCTGGATCACTGACCCGGATCTGGACCCGACCGACTTCGGCGTCGACGTAGCCATTCACCCCGAGTGGGAAGCCGCTCAGGAAATCGCTCGACTGCTGAAGCGGGCGGCGGCGAGTGAGGTGGTGGAGTTCTCCGGCGGCAAGGTGCAGCTCGTAGGCGTGAAGCTCGACCGCGACTCGCCTTGGATGAACCGCAGCCTGGAGGAAATCTCGGGCGAGCCAGGGTTACCGCCTTTCCGCCTCGTAGCCATCCTCAGGGCCACACGCACGATCATTCCCACCGGCAAGACGCGGATCATGCGGGGCGACGAGGTGTTCCTCATCGCCCGCACCGAAGATGTCCAGGCTCTCCTCCGGGCAGCCGGCAAACGGGACGAGAAGATTCAGCGCGTGATGATCCTCGGCGGCGGACGTCTAGGCCGAGGCTTAGCCTCCCTGCTCGAACAGGAAGAGGGCATGCGGATCAAGCTGATCGAGATGCAGGAGCAAAAGAGCCTGGAGGCGGCCACTGCGCTACGACGGACCATGGTGATCCACGCCGACGGCAGGGATGTGGACGTCCTGGCCCAGGAGGGAATCAGCGACACCCAGGCGTTCATTGCCGTGACGGGCGACGACGAGACGAATATCATCACCTCCCTCCTGGCCAAACATCTGGGTGTGCAGAAGACGATCACGCTCATCGGTCGGTCCGAGTACTTGCCCCTGATGACGCCGGTGGGATTGGATGCCGCCGTGAATATTCACACGATCACGGCGAACACCATCATGCGCTTTATCCGGAAGGCTGAGCTTGTGAGCGCCGCCACACTGCCCAGTTTGGACGCTGAGGCGCTGGAGTACGTGGTCACGGAGGGCGCCGAGATCACCAAGAAACCGCTGCGGGACGTCCGCTTCCCGTCCGGAGCCCTGCTGGGCGCCGTTTCAGAAGGGGACGAGGTGCTCATCCCGGTGGGTGAAACGCGGATCAAGCCCGGGGCCAAGGTGGTGGTGTTCTGTCTGCCCGAAGCGATCGAAAAGGTGGAGCGGCTCCTCTCGCGGTAGCTGCCTGAGCCCAGCGGGGAGGCCAGTGCCCCAATTGCTTTTCATGATCTGCATGGAGGTCCTCTTCGCTGGGCAACGCCGAGTTACCGTTGCAGCAGCTTCGGTCCGCTTCTTTGCGATCCTCGCTCATCGGGTGAGGCACCTGACGGGCGACGGTCGCGACTGTACTCTGGAAGCCGACACCGGGGTCCTCATCGCGGGTCCCACGCGGACCCGCAACGACGCGGACATCACCGGAACGAGGCCCACGGGCTAGGCGGGCCCGCAGACTACCGCTCGGTCAAAACGCAAGATCAAACCGGAGAACGCTCTTGCGGCTGGGTTCCGTTGTCTACGCGCTTGGGGCGATTCTGTTCTTCATCGGTCTGTTCATGGTTTTTCCGCTACTCTGGAGCCTGTACTACCAGGAGGGCGACGCCGGGGGAATCCTGCTTTCCCTGGTCATCACGGCTACGGTCGGCTTCCTGCTGTGGCGTCTCAGCCCGCGTCCTACCGAGCTTAGGGTCAAAGAGAGTTTCGCCATCGTCACCTTCGGGTGGCTGGTGAGTGGACTCTTCGGCATGCTGCCGTACCTGTTCACCGGGACCATCCC
>CAYXFI010000523.1:0-2599 GCA_964464205.1 uncultured Cytophagia bacterium | reverse complement strand
TACTACCGCGTTCGTGCCGTGGACGTGTTCGGCAACGCAAGTGAATGGAGCGAGCCGGCCGCGGTGCGGACGGTGGAAGCCTCGGATCTCGGCTTCGACATCCCGCGTGTGGCCTGGAAACGTCCCCTGGGTGTGTATCCCCACGGTGCCACAGGTCGGACCAAGCGGGGCGTGCCACTCGGGGGCATCGGAGCCGGCAACTTCATGCTCAACCTCTGCGGCACGTTTGGCCCCTGGGAATTCAAGACCGGCCTGCACGAAGAGAAATTCCTGCCTTCTGCCGCTTTCCACGTGTGGTACCGCACCGCGTCAGGCGAGACGGGGACGAAGACCCTGGCCACCGAGGATGTGCTGAGCAGCTGGTCTCGGCTGCAACCGGGCGAAGGCGTCTATTTCGCGCTCGTCCCCAGAGCGTGGTTCGTCTACCACGGATTCCCCTTCGGCCTTGCCATGGAGCAGCTCAGTCCCGTGATCCCCCACAACTATCGGGAGAGCAGCTTTCCCGTTGGGCTCTTTGAGTTCGCGGTGCACAACACGACGTCCGACTGGCTCGAGGTCGCCCTGGCCTTCACGTTCCCCAACGAGGATTACGGGGATCTGCGTAGAGCAGGCAAACGCGCCTTTGTCGTCAAGCAGGACGACGTGGTCGGCGTGGTCCTGGATGCTGAAGGTCCCGGCAACTCACTCACGACCCAGGGCACGGAGTGGTGTCTGGCCACGCGGGGCATGACCTCGAACGATTCGATCACCTGGTTACCGGGCTGGGATGCCGACGGCGACGGCTCCGATTTCTACGCCGATTTTTCCGACGACGGACTCCTGAGCAACCGTCCGCTGGAGGCGGATGGGAAAGCGGGAGCGGTGGCCGTGCGCCGGAGGCTGGCTCCCGGCGAAACGTGGCAAGCCCGCTTCGCGTTGGCGTGGGATTTTCCGGTGGTGCAGTTCGGCGAGGGGACGCGCTGGTACCGGCGCTACACGGAGTATTTCGACACGCGGGCGGACAATTCCTTCGACATTGCGGTCGAAGCGCTCACGAACGCGGCAGCCTGGCAAGATGAGCTGCTGCGCTGGCAAGCCCGAATCCTGGATGAGCCAGCTTACCCCAACTGGCTCAAGCAGGCAGCTCTGAACGAACTGTACTACGACACGTTCGGAGGAGTTTTCTGGGAAAACGGTTGCATTGACAAGCCGCAGGAGTCTTCCTACGGCACGTTGCCCCCGGAGGACCACAAGTACTTCTGCATGGAATGTCAGGCCTACCCCCTCTGTGAGACGTTCGATGTTCGGCACTACGAGTGTCGCCATTACCTCGTGTTGTGGCCGGAGATCGAGCGCGATGTGCTTCGCTGGTTCGCCGATTACATTGCCAACGACCCTGAGGGAAAAGCACCCCACGACGCCGGTACGCCCTCGCAGGATCCCTTCTTCCGGTTCAGCGGGTACGGAGGCGATTGGCAGGACATGCCCAGCAAGTTCATTCAACAGGTCTACGCTTACTACCGGGCCACCGGCGACCGCGACTTTCTCGACTTCGTCTGGCCAGCCTGCAAGAAAACCTACGCTTACATGAAGACGAAGGACACGAACGGCAACGGCCTCCCCGACGTGGGGAACACCACGTACGACACCTGGTTCTTTCACGGCGACAACCTGCTGGCGGGTTGT
Organism: uncultured Cytophagia bacterium; assembly: GCA_964464205.1. GTDB lineage: Bacteria > Zhuqueibacterota > Zhuqueibacteria > Oleimicrobiales > Geothermoviventaceae > Zestofontihabitans. Next base: position 934 of record CAYXFI010000523.1, on the reverse strand, counting down.
CTCTGGATCGGGGCTTTGGAGGCGATGGAGAAGCTGGCCGAAGCGAAAGGCGAGGGTGGGTTACGTGCTGAGGTGCAACGCGAGCTCTCGCTGGCCAGGGCCGTTCTGGATCACTTTTTCTGGATGGAAGACAAGGGTTACTACCGCCTGGATCGCTCTTCGGACGCCATCATGGCCGACGGACTCAACGGAAGTCGCTACTGCGAGACCACTGGTTTGGAGCCCGTGCTGCCGCCCGAGCACATTGCCTCCCATTTGCACCGGGTGTACGAACTATGCGTTCGGCCCATGCGCGACTACAACGGCGACGGCGCAGGGGACATGGGCGCTGTGAACGGCAGGAATGCGGATGGCTCGCCAATCGGTCGTGGGCAGGCCGACGAGGTGTGGACTGGTAGCAGCTATTTCATCGCAGCGATGATGTATCACCGGGGGAAAGAACTGGGTGACGATCTGTTGAAAGAACGAGCCCTCAAGACAGCCTACGGGGTGTACTTTCAGACCTGGATCAATGAAGAGACTGCCTACTTCTTCAACACTCCGGAGGCCTGGCACTACAGCGATCCACGCCGCTATCGCGCGCAGCAGTACCAGCGACCCCGGGCCGTGTGGGAACTACTGCTCGAGGTCAAGAATCCCTTCGAGCCAGCAACGGGCTCGACGGAACGGCGGCCGCCGCAAGTTCCAGGAAAATTCGCCTTGTACCCCGCCAGTCCCAATCCTTTCAACACCTCAACCGTGATCCGGTACGTCTTGCCCCGCTCGGGTGGGGCGACGCTGCGCATCTTGGACGTAATGGGCAGGGAAGTAGACGTGTTGTTCAACGGATGGCAAAACGCGGGCGAGCATCGGATGAGTTGGAGCCCGGCCAACCTTGCGACGGGCGTGTACTTCGCGCGCCTGAGTGTGGCTTCCGACGTGGGAAAGGCTTCAC
>CAYXFI010000522.1:0-2611 GCA_964464205.1 uncultured Cytophagia bacterium | reverse complement strand
TTCTGATGGACCGCCGCGGCGAGAAGATCCTCGGCCTTCGCGACGAGTCGGTACAGGAGAAGATCAACTTCCAGGACATCAAAGCGTTCAAACCTACCTTCTGGTATGTGACCCTCCTCTGCGTCACGTTCTATTCGGCCATCTTTCCATTCACCGCCCTTTCCACCGACTTCTTCGTGGACAAGTGGGGCATCCCGAGAGTCGCCGAAGCGAGCGGCGGTTTTCTGTACCGGGTTTTCAACAACTTCCTGCACATGTTCAGCACGGCAGGCGGCATCAGCTCCATCATCATTTTCGCCTCCATGGTACTCGCACCGTTCGCGGGCCGACTGGTCGACAAGGTTGGGCGCCGCGCAACGCTGATGATCATCGGCTCGCTGCTCATGATCCCCAGCCACCTGGCCATGGGCTTGACCAACATCTACCCGGCCTACCCGATGGTCCTGCTGGGAGCGGCTTTCGTGCTCGTACCGGCGGCGATGTGGCCGTCCGTTCCCCTCATTGTTCCGGAAGAGAGGGTCGGCACTGCCTTCGGGCTCATGACCACAATCCAGAACATCGGCCTCGCCCTTTTCCCAGCCCTCAACGGGATTCTCCGCGACGCCACCCACACGTACACCAGCAGCATGGTGATGTTCGCCAGCCTCGGGCTGGTCGGGCTGATTTTCGCTCTGCTGCTCAAACGCGCCGATGCACGCGAGGGCGGGAAGCTCGAAGGAACGGTCGTAAGTGCGTGAAAGGAAGGCTCTGCGGACGGGGAAGGACAGAATGCCTCTCAACGGGGAGACAGTTGCCAGGTGGCTTCGCCGGGTTCAGGGGTTGCGCGTCGCGGTGTTCGGCGACGTGATCCTGGAGCGCATCATCCTCGGGGAAGTAGTGGGCATGACCGAAGAGGGCCCCACGCCGCTCGTGGAGATCCGCGACACCCAGCATGAGCTGAGCGGCGCCGCCTTTGCCGCTGAGCTCGCCGCCGCCCTCGGCGCCACGGTGGAGCTGGCGGGCATCCTGGGTCGGGACCGCGAAGCCGAGCTGGCAATTCAGCTGTTGCGCGAGCGGAAGGTCGGTTGCTCGAAGCTCCAGCGCCGTCCTGAGGTACCGACTCGCCTCACGACCCGGATCGTGGCCCACGTTGCACACCGACGCGATCACGAAATCCTGAGAACCCGGCGGCCACGCGTCCACGAACTCCCTCCCGAGTGGTCGCAGAAGCTGCGGCGGGATGTCCTTGAGCTCGCCAGTGAATCCGATGTGGTCCTCATCGTGGAGCAGGCAGAAGGAACGGTCCCGGCGGCTCTCGTGCGAGAGTTGTCGCGAGACCTGTCGAAGCATCGGAGACTCGTGGTTGGCGATCTCCAGACACTGGGAATGCAGGGCGCGGGGCTGGATGGCGTGGTTCTCAACGAGAAGGAAGCACGGCACGTGTTGAGCGGTGTCGAGTCGCCCGCAGATCAAACTCCGGAACTAGCGCAGCGCATTCGTGAGAGAATCGGCGCGCGCAGCGTGCTCGTCACGCGCGGGCCCCGTCCGGCGGTGCTTGCTGCCCCCGGCGAGCTCACCGAAATCCCGGTGGAAGCGGTCCCCGTCTACGACGTCACCGGTGCGGGAGAGACCGTCTCAACGGCGTACGCGCTCGGTCTCGCTGCCGGTTTCGCCCCGCGAGAAGCGGCCGAACTGGCTCTCCAGGCGGCAAGCTTTGCGGTCACCTTGCCGGGGCGGGCGGTTATCACCCCTCAGGAGCTGGAGCGCCACGTGCGACGCCGGACCGCGGCACTACAGGCCGAGAAGATCGTCAGCCTGGATCGTCTGCGGCAGATCGTGGCCGAGGCGAAGCGTGCCGGCCGGAAGGTCGTGTGGACCAACGGCTGTTTCGATCTCCTGCACGTGGGGCACATCCTGTATCTCGAGAAAGCGAGGCAACTGGGCGACCTACTAATTGTAGGACTCAACAGCGACGCCTCTGTGCGCGCCACCAAGGGGCCAGCACGCCCCATCGTCGACGAGAGCCAGCGCGCGCGACTTCTGGCCTCACTCACCTGCACGGACTACGTGGTGATCTTCGATGACCCATCGCCCAAGCAGATCATTGCCGAGCTGCAGCCGGACGTGTACGTGAAAGGCGGCGACTACACGATCGATACGATCAATCAGGAGGAACGGCGAATTGTGGAGAGCTACGGCGGTCAGATTGCCCTCCTGCCCGGTGTGGAGGGGATGTCCACTACCGAGCTGATCAGACGAATCATCGCCGCCTACGGGGGCGAACAAACCACAGGCAAACCATAGCGGACTCCAGCTCCCCCGCGTCCGTACGGCGTCCACGATTTCTGGAGGAGCCGGTGCCCCCCAGCGATGTTCGCGAACGAGGAAGCAAGAAACCCCCGGATGTGCGGACCCGGCCCCTAAAGCTCCTCCACTGCTGGGCCGGACCGGCTACATGGTCGCTCGGGTCAGCAGGACCCCCCGCAGGTGGCACGAACCTCACATTCGGGCAGTCGCTGGAGAGGCGAATCTGCCTTCGCCCGACAGGACAGTGGCCGCAGGAACTGGCGCAGCGCCCCACGACGCATCTGGGTCTGCTTCCGAACTACAAACCACCGGAGCTCGACATGGC
>CAYXFI010000521.1:0-2611 GCA_964464205.1 uncultured Cytophagia bacterium | reverse complement strand
GCGTGTGGTTCGGAGTGTTCAATCCCGCTGTGCGGAACAACCGGGAGCGAATGGTCGATCCGGTGGCGAGTGCCTTCCGTCTGGCGGAACGGATCCACTCGTTGACAGAGAAGACACAGTCGGCGGCTCGCGTGGCGGTGCTTCTCTCCAAGACCACTGCCAGGTACTACCTGAGCGAGCTCGAGGATTTGTACGTGGATCCCGCATCCGGCGCCGAAGTGGGGCTGATGGTGAGCGACGAGGAGGAGCGGAAGATCGGTTGGGCCGAACGGAAGCGCTGGCTCGAAAAGCTGGGCGACGACGAGTTCTTCGGCACATGCCTGGCGCTCGGCAACGAGCACATCCCGTTCGACGTGGTGCACGAAGCCGCCCTCGACCTGGCCCCGTACCGCGCCGTTGTGTTGCCCAACGCGGCCTGCCTGGCGGACGAGGTGATCGCCCACATCCTGGATTGGGTGGAGCAGGGCGGAACGTTGGTGCTGTCTCTGGAATCCGGCCGCTACGGTCCCACCGGCGATTTGCGCCCGCGCTGGGAACTTGGCATCGCTGCAGGCGCAGGCGATCTTGTGGGCGTCTGGAGGCCGACGGCGTCCGAGGAGTACTTTTGCATCGCCGATGAACCTCTTGGAGACTTCCCGTCTGGGGCGCTGCTGCCGCGGCCGCCTCAGGCGGTGAAAGTGAGGCCGGCGGAAGGGACGCAGGTTGTGGCGTGGTTCATGAACGAAATCGGCCATCGGTACCGAATACCTCAGGGCAGGTCGGAGTTCCCTGCGGTGACAGTTCGTCGCTACGGCCGCGGCCGGGTTTTGTACCTGGCGTGTCTCCTGGGTGCAGCAGTGAAGACCTACCAGGTACCTGCGCACGAGGCGTTTCTCGGTGAATTGATCCGTCGGTTCGCCCCAGAGGCCGTCCCCCTCGAGACGAAAGCGCCGCGAGGTGTGTGGGTGGATCTACGTGCGGTCCCCACGGGCGAATGGCTTCTGTTGCAGTTCCTCAACCGCGTGTCTTCGCCGGGCAGGCCTGCGGAGGCTCTGGAGCCAGCTGGGCCCTTCGAGGTGAGGCTGCGTGGGGTCCGAGCTCGGGAGGCTCGAGCAGTGCTGGCTGGGCGGACCGTTCCCTTCTCCAACGACAATTCCGGATGTTCTCTGCTCGTGGAGACGATGCCGGCGGGAGAGTGGGTGGTTGTAGAGACGGCGTGAGTTCTCGACTCCACCGAGAAGGGTGGGTGCCCGCAGGGGGCCGCAAGTCGCCGAAGGGGGAGCCAAACTCTCCGGTAGCGCGAGGGTGGCCGCGGGAACTGGTGTTCGAAACTGTGTAGAGAGGTGAAGTGGGCCGAAGAGAAACTGCTGGAGCCGCGAGCTGGGCGGTGGAGTTCTTCCGTCAATTTGTTCGTCTGGAGTCATCTGGTGGGCTGGTGCTCATGGCCACCACGGTGCTGGCGATGGCGGTGGCCAATTCCCCGCTTCGTAATGCCTACGCCTCTCTTCTCAGGATCCCGTTTGCCATCCAGCTCGGCCCCTACGGCATTTCCAAGCCGATCCTCCTGTGGATCAACGATGGGCTGATGGCAGTCTTCTTCTTCCTCGTGGGTTTGGAACTCAAGCGGGAGCTGGTGGAGGGCCACCTGGCTAGTCTCCGGCGAGCCACGCTGCCCGCCGTGGCTGCTCTGGGCGGCATGCTCCTGCCGGCGGCCTTTTACGTCGGGTTCAATTGGCGCGACAGCGAGGCCTTGCGGGGATGGGCCATCCCCACGGCCACGGACATCGCCTTTGCTCTTGGAGTGCTGTCGCTTCTGGGCAAGCGGGTGCCTCCGGCTTTGAAGGCCTTTCTCCTCAGCGTAGCCATTTTCGATGACCTGGGAGCGGTGCTCATCATCGCGGTGTTCTACACTGCCAAGATCTCGCTGTCCTCACTGGGGGTTGCCCTCGTACTGATCCTCGGTTTGGCGGCGCTGAATCGCCTCGGGGTGTCTCGCGCGGCGGCCTACCTCGCTTTGGGCCTGCCTCTGTGGGTAGCCGTACTGAAATCGGGAGTACACGCCACCCTGTCGGGTGTGGTCGTGGCTCTCTTCGTTCCGCTGCAAGGAAAGGAGGCCGAATCGCCCCTCCGGCGGTTGGAGCATGCTTTGCACCCGTGGGTTGCGTTCGGCGTGTTGCCCATTTTCGCCTTCGCCAACGCGGGCGTTCCGCTTGCGGGCCTCAAACTGACCGACGTGCTGCAGCCAGTTCCGTTAGGGATCATCACGGGATTGCTGCTCGGCAAGCAGATCGGAGTGTTCAGCTTCAGCGCGGCCGCGGTGCGGCTCGGGATCGCTTCGCTTCCTGAGGGGGTGGACTGGCGGGCACTCTACGGAACAGCCCTGTTGTGCGGCATCGGCTTCACGATGAGCCTCTTCATCGCCTCGCTAGCGTTCGAGCAGGGTGGCCTGGCGTACTCGGGGCTTGAACGACTGGGGATCCTGCTGGGGTCTTTCACCTCGGGTGTGCTGGGCTACGGAGTCCTACGGCTTGCGTTTCGCGGCGTCTCGGCCCCGCACGTTGCTGAAGAGGAGGCCGACCAGTAACGTTTCCGGACTGCCAGGAGGTTTGTGAAAAAGGCCCGAACCACCGAG
>CAYXFI010000520.1:0-2637 GCA_964464205.1 uncultured Cytophagia bacterium | reverse complement strand
CGCAATGAGAGTATACACCTACACGGAGGCGCGTAGACGGTTGGCGGAGTTGCTAGAGATGGCCAACCGGGACGGTGAAGTAAGGATCCGACGGCGGGACGGGATGGTGTTTGTCGTGAGGCCGGAGCGAAAGCAGGTGTCACCGTTGGAGGTAGAAGGGCTGGACTTGGGCGTAACGGTGGACGAGATCGTTGAGGTAGTGCGGGAGAGCAGGAAGCGATACGGATGAGAAGACTACCCGAGGTGCATAAGGCCTGCTCCCCTCCGGTGCGCCAACGACTGGCAGGTTCCCATTTTTCGAGGTCATCAAACAATGGGCTCTAAGATTCTGCCCTGGTCGGCCGAGAAGTTGCAAATGACTTTGAAACTCTGAACGAGAGACAGCGCGGGAGAGGCGTGGGAGAGACCAAACCGGAAAGCTGGGCTAAGAAATCCCGACTTGGTACCCGTGTACTGGTCGCGGTGACCTTGGGGCCGGTGGTGCTGGGTTCGGCGTACCTTGGCCGTCTGTATTTCTTCGCCGTGGTCGGCATCATCGTTGTAGCGGCATTGTTCGAGTACTACATCCTTTCGGGCACACTGGGAGCCAGGCCAATTCGCTGGGTGGGGCTGGTGGCCAGCGGGGCTCTGTTGTGGGCGTACTACTCCGCGGATTGGGCCCTGGCTGGCGCATCCGTCGCGTTCCTGGTCGGAATCGCTTCGATGCACCAGGTGTTCCGGGGTCCGGACGGGAGCGTCCGCCACCTGGCTACCACCGTCTTCGGACCGCTCTACGTAGCCGGCCTTTTCGGCCACCTGCTGCTGGTCCGCCAGCTTCCCGAGCAGGTGGATCTGCCATACCGCTACGCCGGTATGTGGATCCTCGCCCTGTTCCTGATCGTTTGGATCTGCGACACGGCGGCGTTCTTCGCGGGCTCGTCGTTCGGAAGGCACAAACTGGCCCCGCGGGTCAGTCCGAACAAGACATGGGAAGGTGCGATCGCGGGGCTGGTATTCGCCGTTCTCTCGGCTTTCCTGTTCAAACCGATCCTGCTGAGGGGCCTCGGCGCGTACGACGCCCTCGCGATCGGTCTGATCGTGGGCCTGTTCGGCCAAATCAGCGATCTCACCGAGTCGCTTCTCAAACGCGACGCCGGAGTGAAGGACAGCTCAAGCCTGATCCCCGGACACGGGGGCATGCTGGACCGTTTCGACAGCCTGTTACTCATCGCCCCCGCGCTCTACTGGTACCTGAGGCTTGTGGCGTTTCGCTGAGAATCCCGAAACAGCTTGGAGCTTCGGGTCTAGGAGATCGGACCCCGTGAAAGTCCGAGCGGAGGAAAAGCCGGGCCCGCTCCCAACCTTCCGGGGCAGCAGCCAAATGCGGACGAAACCCCACCCGAAGGGCCGAAACGTCCCTCCGCGGTACTGTTGGGCTCCCGAAGGAGGGTTTTCTCCGACGCCTAAAACCGAACGGGGAGAAAGACCCCGAGGCTGGTGGGAAACGTAAGCCAGAGATCCTCGGCGTTCGAAAACCAACTGAGAGGGAGTACGCACGCGTGCCGCCGAAACTGGTAGTCTGCGGTCCCAAGAAATGCGGCAAGACCACACTCATCCGGGAGCTCATTCCCCGTCTCCGCTCCCACGGCCTCCGTGTGGCCACCGCCAAACACAGTCCCCACCCTCACCTGTTGGACAAGCCGGGGTCCGACACGGACGTACACCGACGGGCTGGGGCGACGGCGAGCGCCCTCATCACGCCGAGTGGCTGCGCAATCTTCACAGGAACTGCGGACGACCTGGAGGATTTTCTCGACAGACACCTGGGGGACGCGGATTTGATCCTGGTAGAAGGATTGGGCGGGAGCAAATGGCCAAAACTACTCCTCTTCCCCTCGAAAGACCCCACCTACCTGGCCCAGATCGACCTGGCCTCGGTGCGAGCAGTGATCCAGGCCCCGAACAATCGGACCCCGGGCGGCCTGCGTCCGGACGTACGCCGCTTCACCCCCCAGGAGGTGGACGGCATCGCCAGGTGGATCCTGCAGGACATCCTCGGAAGCAGCAGCACCAAGCGTCGTGAGTGAACACACCTCAACGTCCCCGCCCCGCTGCGGCGCGCGGCCCATCACTGTGAGTACGTCGGGTACCTACCGTAAGTCCCGCGGACGGGCGGGCCCATGCGAGAGGGGGAAACGGAGGTTCTCACAGGGACACTAGTCTACTACGTCAAATCGGTTGTTCCGATCCTGAAACGTCGAGATGGTTTACCGCTCGAGCGTCCTCGCGGACCTGCAACAAACCGCGGGGGCGCAGGGAACGCAGGGCCCGACGACACCAGGTGAGGAAGATCCACAACCGGCGCGCACGCGGAAGGCACAACCCGGCCTGGACAACAGCGGAAGAGTGCCCCCCTCCGGCGCGCCGATCCTTCGGCCACGCCCAGAACGAGCCTCTGCGACCAGGGGAAACTGTCGGGCTCCGCACCATTTGCACCCCGCGTTTCTGCTCCCGGGTACTGCGGGGGCCAAGGAATCAAGTGGAAAGGCGGAAAGTACCTTTTCCGAGCACCCAGCTGGACGCGCCTCCGTTCGCAGGGAAAAACTTTGCCCGAAACTCCCTGCGTCCTCCGCGGCCCTGCGGTGAAAATGCGTCTTT
>CAYXFI010000519.1:0-2665 GCA_964464205.1 uncultured Cytophagia bacterium | reverse complement strand
CTGCCCCCAACCATCCTCGACCGCCTCCCCGCAGCTCCCCTCGAACTCCTCCAACCACACAAAACAAGTGGGGACAATATACCTGACCATGTCACCCTTCACCTCAAAGCCGCCAACAAACCCCTCCACGGGCCGGGAATTTGTCATAGTCCGTAACTCCTGGTCCATTCGCGAGGACCTCAGTACAAACATTGAGCCCTACCATCCATTTGATGTCTCGCGAGGAGCCTCGCACCAATGGCGCCAGGCCGGTGATGAAGTCCAATGTTGGGCCTGGAAAAAGATGCAAAATAGGAGTGAAACCCTCGATACCCATCAGTCCAGCGCAGCGAACTCATGATGATTTGTCCTGTTTCCGACCACTCTACAATCGAAGCGACGACTTCGGCTCCGGAAACAGAGGGCGCTCGGTTCAGCAGCCGAACTCGTAAACCTGGTCGGCAATCCCTGCTGGAAACACCCAGCTCTTCCCCCTTTCGAACCCGGCCTTGCGCGTACGGAGTTCCGCAGTCTCAGCCGATGGAAAGTGTTCCTGGTCTCCGGATCATTTTGACTGTCCCCTACAGCCGTCGTATCGGGAGACGGTTTCTGCCTCGGCCTTGCCATCTCGCAACAGACGTTCAACTCCACACTTGCAAGTCTTCTTTCCCGCAGTCAAGGTTCTCCCGGCTTTTCCAGACTGCGTAGCAGTACGCGACAGTCAGATCTGGGCCAAGCGACACGACACTCGCCCGAGAAAATCGCCCCCCGGTATGGAACTTGAAGCGGGCCCTTAGCTTAAAACCAACGATTCAAAGCTGAAACAGTGATGTAACAACCCTCCGGGGAACAGATTTCTAACAGCAAATGACGCAACACAGCTCGCACGGTCGAATGACCGCGGACCGTCCGGCTCAATCGAGACGTCTCGTCTCACGGTTCTGCATCAACGTTTGATCATGGCAGATGAAAACTCAATCTCGAGGAGGAAACAGATGAAACTCGCCAAAAGCACCCTGCTGGGCGTGACGCTGGCAATTGCAGTCCTGTTGTCGCTATCCTGCCAGCAATCGCAGTCTACGACCCCCTCTGCGCGCGGGAAGGCCAAAGTCGCGAAAGGGAACGGGATCTACGTAGCGCCACACTTTCAGTCTCAGCAGGAAATTGGGAAATTGATCGATCTGTGCAAGAAACTGAGGATCAACAAGATCTTCGTCCTGACGAAGTCAACCGATGGCAACGTGCAATACCCGAGCAGGAAGTTCCGGGTATCGAAGAGAGTGGGCAACTTCGATGCCTACGGTGCTTTGTGCGAGGCAGCTCGGAGGGAGAATATCAGTGTGCACGCCTGGTTTTGCATCTTCCCGGAGAGCGCCAAAGACCCCGTTCCCATCATCAAACAGCACCCGGAGTACCTGATTGTTAATCGCCAAGGCAAGTCCAACGTTGAACAACCCACATGGAGCACTGTGGATCCGAAGTACAGCAAATACTGGGTTTGCCCGACCGCAAAGGGATACATCAAATACCTCGAAGAAATGATGCAAGAAGTCATCGACCGCTACGACGTTGACGGGATCCACCTCGACTACATTCGTTACCCGGAAGAGGTAGATGCCAGGCAATACTGCTACTGCGATCGCTGCAGAGCGCTGTTCAAAAAGAACTACGGCTACACCCTGCCAGCGAATGACGTGATCAAGAACCGCTACTGGGTGACGCAAATGTGCGACAACGTGACCAACGCGGTCAAAGAATTCGCTCACTTCGCCCACGAACGAGGGAAGGTCATTTCGGCCTACGTCTTCAGCGACTACACCACGGCTATCGAGGCGGTCTACCAGGACTGGCCCTGGTTTAGTCGGTATCTGGATTTCCTCATCCTGACCTCTTACGAGGTTTCACCCGCCTACATCCACGAGCTCGCAATCCGTACAAAAGCTATTATCAGTCCGGATTGCAGGCTTTTCCCCACCATCTACTCCGCCCCGGTCACGAGAAGATCTGAGGACGGTGGCTTGCGCTGGTACAGTGGAAAACCCGAAAACGTACCGGCCACATTCAAGGCCTGGCTGAAGGAAGGAGTCGACGGTGTTGTCCTCTTCAACTACAGACTGTTGATGAATTCGAAATGGCTAACCGACAGCGAACGCGCACAAGTCATCAACGAAATAGCCACCGCGAGCGCGCAGTACTTCGGGAATTAGCCCACTTCTGAAAATGGCACTTGGGGCTGCTTTCGCCCCCAAGTGCTGTATTAGCGTGGCGACAGGGCGGTTGTACGTACGCCAGCATGACGTACTACGACAGATGACTCGTTCTGAGCCTGAAAGCCGGGGCGGCTTCCGGCTCGAACGTGCTGACGGACTCGGAACAAACCGCGGCGGCGCAGCGCACGCAGGGCCCGACGAGGCCACGTCGAGTAGACGCACAACGGAGCCGCACACGGAATCCACAAACCAGCCGCGACAAGGGGAAAAGAACGCGGCCTTCCGACGCGCCCCCCGGCGGGGCCCAAAATGAGCCTCCGCGATCAGGGGAGCCCGTCGCCCTCCGCGCCGTTTCCGCCCGAGCTTTCTCGCGGTGGCCGCTCTGGGCGCCCAGGAGATCAAGTCGGAAAAACGGAAAGCCCTTCTCCGCGCAGGGAGCGTACTCGCCCGAAGCTTCCTGCGCCCTCAGCGGCCCT
>CAYXFI010000518.1:0-2681 GCA_964464205.1 uncultured Cytophagia bacterium | reverse complement strand
CGCGAAGCTCCCTGCGACCTCTGCGCCACTGCGGTGCAAACGGCTTTCTTCGCTTCTCCGCATAGTCAAACGGAAACCGACGTGGTAGGACTATTCCAGCATTTTCGTGAACTCGAGCAGGTCCCAGAGGACGGTAAACCAATTGATCCGATCCTGCTCGGGTCGGCGTAGGCCGAGGAAGAGCCGATCGCCCAGGGCCCGTACGGGGAGGAAGGGGAATTCGCCGTCCCCGCCAGTCCCCGGCCAACCTCGCATCGCAAGCTGCACCATCCACTCCCCGGTTCCCCTGCGCACAAGCCGCTCTTTCTGGTACGCGTAGTGGAGAAAGGCGGCCATGGGTGCCGCTCGCACGAAGGGAGACACGAGCCGCTGGAGGGGTCCCGCAGCCTGCTTCAATCTTGTCGCAAGGTCGAGCAGGAAACTGAGCTCCTCCGCACTGTACGGCCGCAAGGTCAGACACAGACGGATGAGACCATCCTGGCGCACGAAGTAGCCGTCCCTTTGCACCCCATCGCTCGCGTCCAGGAAATTGCCCGTGCCGAGGTATTCCTCCATGCTTTGGGGAAGCTGGTCCTGGCTTACAGCAAGGACGTAGGCCACCTTGCCTCCTTTGGCCGACCGCCGCACGTCAGCTTTGCAGGCCTGCTTGGCCCATCTCAGGACGTCCTGTTCGGCGATCTCCACCGTGCGACGCACGGAGGCTCTGTGGTCCGTCACCACCATGCCGATGGAGAAACTAGGTGGTGTGGCTCGGCCTCCGCCGTCCGCCGCCCCGAACTCCCGGTCGGTCAATCGCAAGAAGGTTGCCGCGAAACGCAGGGCGACCGGCGACCAGGCGAAAAGGCAGAAGTCGTCGCCCCCGAGCTCCAGAATTTGAAACGGAAGCTTCCGAAAGCGTCGAGCCAAGATCGCGGAGGCCCCCTTCGTCGCTTTGGCAAGCGCGATTGCTGTCGCAGCCCAGGTTGTTCTTTCGACGCGATGCGTCCACTGCAGGGCAAGCTCGACGCTGGTCAGACTCTGGTTCACGGCTCCGAAGTTGTTCCCATCGCCGTAGACGGTGGCGAGCAACTTGTAGCGACTGTCCTCGGGGATGAAGCCGTCTTCTCCTTCACTGTCCGTGCCCAGCGTACTGGCTACAAAGTTCTGAGATGCCACCCCGATTTGCGACGGTTCCTCAAGACCGAGCTCCTCGAGCACGCGGCGGGCCTTCCTTTCCCGTTCCGCCCTACCCTCTCGGCGCTTCCGAGCGCAGGGGCCACAACAGGGCAAGGGTTCCCCTTCCGGGCTCACAATCCACCCTTCGGCGGGGCGCAGCGCGCAGATCCGACAACGCGCCTCGAACGGCAGCGTCTCCCACCCCGGCTGAGGCAGCCAGGAGCGCCGGGACTCAAGATCCGCAAATAGCCGGCTCATGGCCCGGTTGAAATTGCCCAGCAGGTCCGCCACCGAAATCTCCAGCGCCGCAGTCGAGACCATGGCCACGCCCGTTGTTTCCAGGTAGATCCTGCGAAGCCCCGTGCAAAGGTTCTCGGCTTCCGCTACGTCCGTCCCCAGGAAGACAACTGCCGACCCGGCGGCTCGCAGAATCACTTCCGGACCGAGTTTCTCGGAGAGTTCCTGCCGAGCCCTGTCGGTACACTCGTCGAGAAGAGTCGAGGCACCCCGAATCTCCGGCAACCCATTGGATTCGAAGACGTACTTCTTGATTCGCTGGACCGCCACGGCGCCGAGTGCCACGGGCTCGGGGAAATCGCGCTTCAGTTCGCGGGCCAGTAGCAGCGGTTCCCTCGGAAGACCGTTGGGCAAGGCCTCGGTGGTTCGCGCAAACCACGCCGCTACCTGGCGAACCGGCTGCGGGAGCTTCTCCAAGAGGTGAGAGAGCTCGGCGTGAAGCGGGTGCAGATAGCACCCGAGCCTGGCCTGGTGCAGCGTCTGGTCGTCCACTCTCCGCTTTCGCAGCAGCAGGTTCAGCAGCATCCCCTGGATCGCCACCTGTTCCGGCACCAGCGTGTTGTCCTCCCCCGGCCAGAGGGGTGGAAGACTGTCCCGATCGAGCCCGGCAGATCTCAAGGGAGAACCGGACAGCTCGTCCAGGTCGACCTCCGGCTGTTCGTCGAACAGGAAAACCTCTTCGATCTCGCCGCCTTTGCCCCATCGGAATCCGAAGTGGAGGGGAAAGACAAGCCGGTGGTAGTGACGCGTCCAAAACTCGGCAGCGGCATCCGCCATCTCGCGGACATCCGCGCACCGCCGCAATGCTTCCTCCAGGAGAGATGCCAGGTGGGAGCGCACGTGGCGCACCCACGGGTCTCCAGCTCTGTACTTCCTGCCCGAAAAATGATCGACGAATTGGTACTCGCTCATCCCCAGCTCCGGGTTATTCCTCCATCGGTTGGAACCGTAGACAGACGACCACCCAGAGCGGATCGCACGAGGCGGTCCCTCCGATTCTGGGGGGACAGGCCACCGACCGTGCCTCTTCCCCAAAAACCCGACCCTGGGAGGGACGGTCTCCTGCCCCTCCGCCAAATCCGGACCGCCGCAGGCGGTCCCTCCGGTTCCGCGCGGACGCGCCAGCGCCGCGGGTCTTCCCCGAAAGCTCCGGATCGGAGGGACGGGCTCCTGCCCGTCCGGCCTCCCGCCAGATGGGGACCACCGGAGGGGGTCCCTCCGATTTCGCG
>CAYXFI010000517.1:0-2684 GCA_964464205.1 uncultured Cytophagia bacterium | reverse complement strand
TCGGGATAGAATTCGAACTCATCGTTCAGGTAGTCATCGATCCGGAAGTACGACTCCTGGTCAGCCCGAGCGTACTTACCGTACTGACCGTTCCAGTAGCCATCCCAGCTCCGATCTTTGTCAGGCCAGTGAAGCGGCCAAGTGTAAGGCTTGTCGCTCATGGCCACCTGGTCCTGGTCCGGATTCACGTAGCCCGGTACCGGCCAGAATCCCCAGCGCAACCCGGTGCGCGGATTGAGGTCGGCAGATCCGGAGTAAACGATGGCGTCGCTGAAGATGTGGCGGATCTGCCCGTACTTGTCCCGGACCTCAGCTCCCACAACCGGCGTGAACTCCGCGAAGTAGCTGTGCCCGGAGCCTTTCGGGTACACACCGGATTCGATCCGCGCAGCCGCCCAGTCGCCAATTCCACCGTCGTTGTAGAAAATCGTATAGATCTTGTTGCCGTCGTGGATGCCCTTCTTCTTCCACTCAGGGCTACCGACGGTTTTGCCCAACCACTTCTTGCTGGCGGGTCCACCGGCGTAGGACACGCCCCACACAGCCAGAGTCAGAACAGTCAGAAACACGCCGAAAACGCGCCGTACCATCACGCGGTTACCTCCGTTGTCGATCAACACAACGACCCATTCCGCAAAGTTCTGTTTCGCACAGAGGGCCTTCCGGCCGAGCCCGTCAGAAACCGATTTCGAATCCGAGTTTAATCTGACGGGGCTCCGAGTAGTAGTCCGGCCTCACGAGGTATTCCTCGAGAGTATTGGGCCCGTACACTCTCCCCGTGTATCTGGGAATCAACGTGTAGGTGGCGCGGCCGGTGTCGGTGTACACGAAGTCCTCGTTCAGCCGGTCAAACAAGTTGTAAATGTTGGCAAACAGAGCAAAACGTAGCCCCCGGAAGTGGAAGGTTCGCTGCATCCGTAGATCCACGGTGAACCGCACCGGTTTCCGCTCGCTGTTCTCGAAGGATATCCGATACCCACGATACTGCGGTGTGTACGGAAGGCCGCTTCCGTAGCTCGCCACAAGGCTCACGCTCCAGTCCGGCAACTTGCCCACGGTGATCACCGCATTCAGCGTGTGTGTCTGATCCCAGTTGAGAGGCACGAGCTGCTTCTCCGGCTCCAGTCCGGCCAGCGCGTCGTAGAAAGCGGCGGTAGGCTCGGATGCGCTTCCCTCTGCCACGCCGTAGGTGTAGTCGATGTTCGCGGACACCCAGTTGCGGTGACGTTTTTCCAGCGAGAACACGATTCCCCGCACGTTGGCGAAATCCCGATTGATGTAGAGCGCGTAGCGATTGCCCGCGATGTAAGTCTCGTGGATCTCCGTCCCCAGCCAATTGCGGATGTCTTTGTAGTAGGCGGTAATGTCGATCCCGATGTCATCGGATATCTGCTGCTGCAGGCCGAACTCGTAGCTCACCGTGCGCTGGGGCTCCAGGTCGGGATTCCCCATGGTGGTACTGAGACCCATCCCAACCTCGAAATCCGGGTTGGTGTAGAGATACGCGTACTCGGGGATCTCGAGGAAGTGTCCGTACGAGAAATGGATCACGCCACGGTCGCTGATGGGATAGGCCACGCCGATCCGGGGGCTGATTTGATCTTTGGGCTTGGCCGCTTTGTACCAGAACGCTTTCCTCTCCTCCAGCGTGTAGGGGACAAGCTCGTCCTTCGGCCGTTTGGGGTCCCAGTTCTTGTACTTGTGCGCAGGTCGAATCGGATTGTACACGTCGGGGTCGCGCGGGTCCGCTGGAAACCAGCCGTCCGGCCAGAACCGCTCGTACCGGATGCCAACGTTGACGATCATGTCCTTGAGCTCGATCTTGTCCTGAATGTAGTAGGCCATATCGTGCGGGTGCCTGGTGTAGGAATCGTAGTTGGGCGAGCTCTCAAAGCCCGGGACCCACGGGTACGGAACGATAGGCTTCCAGTTCGAGCGCTCGTCCACAAGGATCGTGAAACGCTCGTACCACAGTCGGTTCCAGCGGTATTCGAACCCAGTCTTCACCTGATGAACCTTCGTGACCTGGCTGGTGATGTCGAACTTCACGCCGTGCGTCAACGTGCTGCGGTACGAATGGCCCATGTACACCCCACCGGCGTAGAACCGGTAGCCGGAGGAGGCCTTGAACCTGTCAGCGCTCACGTACCGCGGGTCGTACGGGTCTTCGTACACGTAGGTTTTGTGGTTGCTGTAGAAGTACGAGTACTTGAGCGTGTAGAAAGTCCTTGGGCTAAGCTGATGCGTCCAGGTGAGAATGCCGGTGTAGCCCCGTTTGTAGTAGTTCGGAACCCCATCCGGGTTGAGTTTGTACTTGTGCCAGTACGGCTTCGACCACCGGTCGTCCATTAGAAAAGTCAACGTGAGCTTCATGTTCGGATTCAAGCTGTGGGCCAGCTTGAAGAGCCCGCTGAATTTGCGGTACGGGTTCATCGGCACCGGCTTTCGGTCTCCGGTTTCTTCGATGTGCCACAGCGTGGAGTCGGGGTTGGAGAAGTCGTTGGAGTCTTGCGGTGAATAGCGCCGCAACCCCCAGAGCCACCCCTCGCTGTCCAGAAATCGACCGTTGAAGAAGAATGTGGTCTTGCTACCGAGGAAGGGTACCGGGCCGCTCAGATTGGCCTGAAGGTCCTTCACCGCGGTTGGCTTCACGTCCCCGATGTTGTAGAAAATCGCGTCGTGGT
>CAYXFI010000516.1:0-2688 GCA_964464205.1 uncultured Cytophagia bacterium | reverse complement strand
CCCCGTTCTACGGCGGGGGAAGGTACGGAAAAACCAGTAAGTCTGCAAGGCAGACAGTGTTGGAGAGTCCGTCGTTCGGCAGGGTGAAGCAACGACACTCGCGCGCTGTGTTCTCCCACGGCTCGAGTCGGGGCCTGCGGCGCCGCTGCGAATTGCTCACGGGCTTCTGACTGGGACCGAAGAAGGCCGTGGAGTTCCCCGAAGGGCCCGCTTGGCGGCAGCGCGCTTGCGCTTCTTTGGCAACGCGTTTTCCAGGAGATCGACGGGCTCCGGCGGGAGGGGCCCGATTGGCAGGTGGGCACTGCGCAAGAGTGCCGCGTTGGGAAGTCAGAGTGTCGGGAGCAGTCAGGGCTGCAGCCCCAACGGCTCGAGAGGGTTTTTCCGGTTGGGAACTGTCACCACGGGTAGCGCCAGGGCCAAAGCCCGTCCTAACCCTGCGGTCAGGAAGAAGTGGCGGCCAGTTCTCGACCAAGGGTGGGCTGCGTTGAGCGCGGGGAGCCCGCTGAGGGCGCTGTCTGCTGGAGCCGTGAGCGGAACTTCAGGTAGCGCTGGATTTCTTCGATGGTCACCTTGATGCTCCCGGCGATCGGTACCGCGAAGAGCATTCCGGCCAGCCCGGCCAGTGTCCCCCCCACAAGCACCACGACCGCGACGAGCAGCGGGTGAATCTCTACGCTCTTGGAGACGATCGTCGGCGACACCAGCACGTTGTCGATGAGCTGGATCGTGGCAAAAGCCACCACGATGCCGATCACGGGATGGAACGAACCGGTGTCGATCAGGGCCACCACGATGGCGGGCAACGCCCCCACCACCGGCCCGAAGTAGGGGATCATGTTGGCCAGGCCCGCCAGCGCGCCGATGAAGAAGTAGTAGCGAATGTTGAGCAGGTAAAGCGCGATGATCGAGAGCAATCCTACGACCATCGCAACCATCAACTGACCGCGAACGTAGCGGCTCACCTGCTGGCTGATGCGGTAGGAGAGGCTGAGGGCGAGTTCGAAGTGTCGGTTCGGGACACGGCTGATGACGGCTTTTTTCATCCGGTTGCCGTCCTTCAGCAGGAAGAACGTGATGAAGAGGACAACGAAGAAGGTGGTCACGCCCGAAAAGAGCCACAGCGCAACCGACATCAGTCGGGACATGAGGGACTCAATCAGGGCCGTGAGTTTCTCGGAGACTCCAGGGCTGTTCAGAAGCGGCACCTTGGAGAAGAATCGTTCCTGGAGCTGAGCTACAATTTCGTCGGGCGATTTGCCCTGGATGCCCTCCACCAGAGACTGGACCTGTTGGCTCACGTGGGGGGCCAGGAGCACTACGAGCAACGCCACGAGCCCCAGGATCACTGCGTACACGATCAAGATGGCGGTCGAACGGGGGAGTCCTCGCGATTCCATCTCCCGCACTGGCGGCTCCAGTAAAGAGGCGAGTACGGCGGAGAGGACGAACAAGACGATGAGCGACTGCAGCTTCACGGCCAGGATTGCGAGCGCGGCAAGCCCGAGACCGGCCAGGCTCCACCGTATGACCCGACGCAGCGGGTCGCGACGGATCACGATGGCGACTTCGTCGAGCGACAGGACGTCGGGGGTTTCGTTAGTAGACAATGTGCGACTCCGCAAGCTTCTGGCGCAGGGCCTGGAGCTCTTCGTTGGTGCGGCGCAGCCGCTCACCAACAATGTGCGCCAGATTCAGCAGGATCTTGTTCCCGAGCTTGGGTTTGCGCTCGATGAGGTCGAAAAGGTCGGGCTGGAACAGGCCCAAGATAATCGAAGGCTCTAGGGCGCGGGCAGTGGCTGAACGGGGGCTCTCGTCCAGCAACGCCATCTCGCCGAAGAATTCGCCCTCTTTCAGCTCGGCCAGCAGCTCCTCGCCCCCGTCGGGTTTGTTCTTGAAGATGCCCACCGATCCTTGGTAGATGATGTACATGCCCACGCCGGGTTCGCCCTCGCGGAACACGACTTCGTCTTTCTTGAATTCCCGGCGATGCAGGACTCGCTCGAACTCCCGGAGCTCGCGAGGCCTCAGGTCAGCGAAAACCGGGATCTTGCGCAGAATGCCGCTGATGGGCTCGCGCCCGTTTTCGGCTTTCTTGAAAATGTTGCCCCAAAAGCTGTCCACGGTGGTCCTCCGCGTCCCTGCGCGACGAATGAATTTAGCAAACCGCGTTGCCCCATGCAAGGAACTCGGTTGCGTCGAAGTGTCTCAAGAACGGTCGGTGTCCGGCGGCGGTAGAGCGCACCGTCCGAAGCGCAGGTACGCACCGCCAGGATAAGTCCCCGTTTGCAAAGCCTGTGCCGCCGCGCTTGATTCTCTGAAGGGGAACTCGTACCTTTCACGAGAATAGTTGGCAGTGAGTTAGGGCCAATCAGTGGAGGTGCCTTTGCCGGCGAGAGCGGCCATCGTTGCCTGCTTGTTGATCCTCGGGTTCGCGACTTCCTGCGGTGAGAGGGGGGCCAAAGGTCGTCTGGTGGAGACAGTGGAGCTGCAGTACCAGTTTCATCGCGTTACCAGGGTGATGGTTGGGGAGCCCGTCGAGATCAAACTGCAATTGCAGTCCAGCGCTCCGCTACCGGGGGATGCCGCGAGGCTCCACTACAGAGAGGACGGCCAGTGGAACGAGTTGGCCCTGCAACCCGAGGGAGCGGGTCTGTACCTGGTTTCTCTCGGGCCGCGCGAAAGGGGGGC
>CAYXFI010000515.1:0-2692 GCA_964464205.1 uncultured Cytophagia bacterium | reverse complement strand
TGCACGAGAAGGTGGCCGAACTCGTTGAGCACCCCGATGGCATGCCCGCCGTGGACCCCTCGGAATTCTAGAAAAAAGGAGCCAGCTCCGTAGGTGTGGCGCGACAGTGTTGTGGCTGGCTGGGCAAAGTCGACAACTGCCAATGTGCGGTGCTCGTCAGCTACATTTCCTCTGCGCGACGCTGTCTGGGCAACTCGCAACTCTATCTGCCCGGCGAGTGGTTTTCGCAGGGGCGGTGCCAGCAGTGGCACCGGTGGTTGATTCACCGCCAAACGCGTTTCATCACTGAGCCCGAGATTGCAGTCCGGCTGGTCAGGAGAATATCCGCCGAAAGGGGCTTGCGTCTCCGATGGATGAGACGCGACGCGTTCCTGGGCACACAACTCCAGTGGTTGGAACAGCTGCCCGAGGGGGTATGGCCTATGGCCCAGGTGAACAACGACACGCACGTGTTGCCCAAGAGGCCCAAACTCCAGAACCGCGGGTATAGAAGCAGAGGCCGAAAGCCATCCCGCCACAGGCCGAAGGAGCCGGGGGTCGTAGCAAGGGATCTGATCGAGTGCAAGGACCTCCCTTCGCG
Source organism: uncultured Cytophagia bacterium (assembly GCA_964464205.1). GTDB lineage: Bacteria > Zhuqueibacterota > Zhuqueibacteria > Oleimicrobiales > Geothermoviventaceae > Zestofontihabitans. The sequence continues at coordinate 2,112 of CAYXFI010000515.1, read as the reverse complement.
GCCGGAGACGGTGTTCACCGGGAGCAAGGGCCCCGTAGTCTCCGACCTGCTGACGATCCGCGTACCGCTTGTACGCGAGGGCGAGGTCAAAGGCCCTTTCTAGGATACAACGCGAACTCGACGGTAGCAAGGTCGAGTACTCTCTGTCCAACGCTCCGGACTGGGTAGATCGTAGGGAGCTCAAGCACGAGTTGTCCACGCGATTGCAAATCGAGTACTATTTCTATCTGAGACCAGGCTTGCGTGACTATCAAACGTGCCCTTGGCTCGCTTGGCGGCGCCATATGCGTTGCGTTCAGTTGGTGTTTCTCTTCTTCCTGATCGTGGCAGAGCCGTTCCCAAATGACAATAGCCACCACGCTCGAACATGCGGACGAGCTAATCTTCGCGGTCATCCCGTGGGCCCGCCTGACACCACCCACGGGTCGGAAGACCGTACGCGTTCAACTGGCCGGATCCAACAGGTAAACCAACCCTACACGCCGACGCAGGCCCCCCCAAAAAAAACGGAAGTAACGGAGGAGAAGTACATACCTTGCTTCATCGGTCACAAGGTCAGCCGCTTGAACTCAAAGCCGTAACATGAACTACCCCTCGCTCGTGCATTGATAACTTGGGAACCATGCACTAGGGTTCTGCGATGTGCACTCCGCTTGGCGGATTTGGTGGTTGCCTATCAAGCTGAGAATGGTCTCCAGATCTCAAGATTTCCACTATCATGCTGGCAACCTCTTCCCGTTTGCGATAGAGCACATCAGGGCACTCAGTGAAAACGCCGTAGTCAGCCACAAGTTCGGGTCCCACTCTCCTCGCCTTCCTCGCCGCGTGGAGTGTCATTTGGTCCAAAGCGGAAGCCGCAGTCGAATCCAGCAGCTGCTCCAGTAACATAAAATAGGCATAGTCTTCAACTCCGTCCCTGACATTCTCAAGTCTGATGGTAGGCCATGGTCCATCAGGTCCTGCCACAAGTAGCGACGACCCGCCATTCGAAAACCAGTCATTGACTGGACCCGACCTGGGGTTCCAGGTAGTATAAGGCCATCCCTTCTCGGGATCAGGCTCCACTGTCCTATCATTATACTTGGTACTGGACTCATAGATTCCACACCAGTTGTTGATGTGATAGAAAAGAAAGCCATCGACGCGGAGATCAGTCATGTTCGTGTATTTGGCATAGATTGCTCCGAAGATCAACCTCGGTTCAATCAGTTTGTTAAGTAGAGACCAGTTTGGACGCCTTGGGAAGTTGCTAAAGGAGAAGTAGAATCTCGCGGATGGCTTTTCATCCCTAATCCTAGGGGCATATATCTCTAGTTCATACGGCCATATGCAAAAAATGTCTACGTAGGGCCAGTAGCGAGGGTCGTTTTTCACCAACGCGGTGGTCATCAGGCGGAGTTCAGGAAAACTCTGCCTAAACAGCTTCATAGCCGGTAGGGCCTTGGACAGTACTTCACCGCCGATCTCGTCCAAAAGGAAAAAGTAGAGGTCCTCTTCTGGAGAGAATCCAAATTCAAGAAAAGTGCTCAGCCAGTTTCGTATTCTCCCTATTGACCCCTGCATACGACGCACCATCTCGCTCTCTGAACTCCGAACCGCGAAGTAGCCCGGCAGCGGATTCATTCCGTGTATTTTGCCGAGCCAGCGCTCTCTCTTCAGGTCACGCAGGATGCTCAACTGCTCGGTGTCGAGACCCCGTATTCGATAGATATCACCCGCCGGTGTGATCTTGTAGTCAAGAAGAAAGCGATAGAAGGCTTCTCTCAACCGTCGGTACCGCTCCTTGCCATATAATGCCTCCGCTTCAGCTTCCGAAAACCGAACGGCGTCGAGCTGGATATACGGCTTGTCAGGAACCGCGAAATCCCAAACATTGACGTGGACAGGCACCCGTAGCGTTTCTGCGCCAACTGCAGTAACACGCAAATCAAATTCATGCAAGCCAGCCTTCGCTGACAATGGTGCGAACACTCGGATCCAAAAACTTCCATACGTTCCCGCCTGTAGGTTAACGGCCTCGACCCCTTGCAATAGAATATCTGGAATCCAGCCTTGCCCCTCAACTACTTCTTGGTCCACAGCGTCATCGGCCATAACTCGTACTAAGCCTAC
>CAYXFI010000514.1:0-2710 GCA_964464205.1 uncultured Cytophagia bacterium | reverse complement strand
CTGTTCAAAGGGTGGGATACGCCGAAGTACTCCTGGTCGCCGGACTCGCGCTGGATCGCCTATTCCAGGAACGACAACGATTTCAACGAGGACGTTTGGATCGTCCCCGTCGCGGGTGGCGAAGCGGTGAACGTGAGCATGCACCCGGACAACGACTGGGCGCCCGTCTGGTCGAAGGACGGACGAAAACTGGCTTTCATCTCACGGCGGGCCAGCAACAACGTGGACGTGTGGTTCGTCTTTCTGCGCAAAGCCGACTACGAAAAACCGAAAGAGGAGTGGGAGCTGGAGGAGGAAGCCGAGAAGGCGGAGAAGAAGAAAAAAGAGGAAAAGAAGAAGCCGGTACAGGTTCGTATCGATTTTCCCGAGATCCACAAGCGACTGCGCCGGGTCACGTCCTTGCCCGGCAGCGAGACGCGGGTCCGGATTTCGCCCGACGGCAAGCTCTTCGCATTTGTCGCCAACGCCGATGGGAAGTCCGACCTGTATACGGTGAAATGGGACGGTACGGAATTGAAGCGCCTCACCAAGGGCGGGAAGGCGCCGTCCACCATCCAATGGTCAAAGGACGGCAAGCGCATCTACTTCCTGTCGAAGGGAACCGTCCAGTCGGTGGGAGTCTCGGGATCGGACGCAAAGAAGCACTCATTCAAGGCCAAGATGGTCATCGACCACCGCGCCGAGAGGCTCCAGAAGTTCAACGAGGCCTGGCAGACCCTCAACCACCATTTCTACGACCCAAATTTCCACGGATGCGACTGGGAAGCCATGCGCAGGAAATACGAACCGCTCGCCGCCGGTGCAGCCACGATTCGAGACTTCAACGATGTGGTGAAACTGATGCTCGGCGAACTGAACGCGTCCCATTTGGGCATCAGCGGCCCCGACAGGGGTCCGCGCGTTTCCACCGGGATGCTGGGTTTGCGTTGGGACGAGAGCTACGGCGGGCCTGGTTTGAAGGTGACGAGCGTACTGCCGAAGGGACCGTGTGACCGCGAAGAATCGCGGATTCGCCCGGGCGAGATTGTGCTGGCGATCGACGGGCAGCGCGTGGGCTGGGACGTGAACATTCACCGCTTGCTCAACGACAAGGTGGGCGAACGGGTCATTCTCACGGTGCGGGGGGCGAACGGGCGCAAGAGAGACGTGGTGGTCAGGCCCATCAGCCACGCTCGGTTCACGGATCTGGAGTACGAGCGCTGGGTGAAAGAGAAGCGCGCGCTGGTGGAAAAGCTGAGCGGTGGCCGGATCGGATACGTGCACATCCGCGGCATGAGCATGCCGAGCGTCGAACAGTTTGAACAGGAACTGTACTCAGTGGCGCACGGGAAAGAGGGGCTGATCATCGACGTGCGGCTCAACGGCGGCGGTTGGACCACGGATCTGATGCTGGCCATTCTGGCACCCCGGCCACACGCCTACACCATCCCGCGCGGCGGGGGCAAAGGTTACCCGCAGGATCGGCTGCCGATGTACTGGTGGAGCAAGCCCATCGTGGCGATGTGCAACGAATACAGCTTCAGCAACGCGGAGATCTTCTCCCACGCCATCAAGACGCTGAAACGCGGCAAGGTGGTGGGTGCGCCCACCGGCGGACTTGTGATCAGCACGGGCGCGATCAAGTTGATCGACGGCGCCACGTTCCGCGTGCCTTTCCGGGGCTGGTACGTGATCGATACCGGCCTGAACATGGAGAATCACGGGTGCATCCCGGACGTGGTGGTGTGGGATCAGCCGGGCGACGCGGCGGCGCATCGGGACCGCCAGCTCGAGAAAGCCGTGGAGGTGTTGCTTTCTGAACTCCAGGCGACGAAATAGTTCCCTCCTGCTGGACCGGGTGCGCGAGTACCTGGAGCAGCGCCGTGGGGGGGCCACCTCGGTCGAGCTCGCTCGGTCAGTGCTGGCCTTGCAGTCGGTTAAACCGGAGGTGGCAGAGCAGCTGGTGCGGGCCGCCGTACAAGGTGCGCCGGAGATCGAACTGTGCGCCGACGGGCTGTGGAGGCTCCGTGGAGTGCAGGGCCGATCCCTGAGCTCCGGGCGGTATCTGTGCGTGTCGCCGAGGCAGAGCGCGGACGGCTCGACCCTGCTGCTTGGCTGGTGCGTGGTGCAGAACGGGCGGCCGTTGGCCACGGCGGGGGAAGCTCTGGTGCAGGATCGAGTCACGGACGACCTGCGCCGGCTCGCTTCCGTCGGGGACGACGTCTCGCTCGTCGTGTTCGACAGACGGGCGCGGGGAGTCGCCCGGGCCTCCCAGGTTCTGGCCCGTTTGTTCAGAGCTCCCCTGGAGGTGAGGTCCGCGAGAGAGGTGGCCGCCGCCGCTTTTCCCCTGAAGTCGTTCAGGCGGCCCGAGGACGTAGCGGCAGCCCTGGGGACGCAGTGGATGGCGGACGCCAGCCCTGCCACGGAGGCGGCGTCGCTCGCGGAACTTTGGCTCAGGCTGCTCGAGGTACTGGAAGATCTGGGGGTAACCCAGCCGGGCGAGCTTTCTCAGCTTCTGACTCCCGCGCCGCTTCGTTTCGAGTCGTTCCGGTTCGGTCCGGAGAAAATCCGGTCGCTGCCCACTCGCCCGGGTGTGTACACGATGCTGGGCGAAGCGGGGGAAGTAGTGTACGTCGGCAAGGCGAGGAATCTCGCTGCCCGGGTGGCCAGCTATTTTCGCCCGCCGGAAAAGCTGCCGGAGCGCGACCGCGCCATCGTGGCGGCTCTTCGC
>CAYXFI010000513.1:2183-2728 GCA_964464205.1 uncultured Cytophagia bacterium | reverse complement strand
TACCCAGGAACGGATCATCGCCCCCGTTGGATTGGGAAGCCAGACGCTGTCGGTCCGGCTTGTGTCCGTCCGCACCTCCTGAGCCCCGGAGACCTGGCAACCCGAAAAGAGGAGCAGCAAAACGGTAAGCCAGCTCCTCCGCAGGAATGCGGTCCGCATCGGATCAATCGAGCAGAGCAACCGCTTCGATCTCGATCAGGGAACCCTTGGGCAAATCGGCCACTTGGATGGCCGCTCGAGCTGGTGGGTCCTTCGGGAAGAACTCGGCGTAGACCTGGTTCATCCGGGCAAAATCGCCCAGGTCGCGCAGGTAGACCGTCGTCTTCACCACGCGCTCCAGCGAGGACCCCGCCGCTTCCACAACGGCGCGGATATTCTCGAGCACGCGGCGGGTCTGCGTTTCGATGTCGTCTCCTACGATTTCCCCTGTGGCCGGATCGAGCGGAATCTGTCCCGCCACGAACAGTAGGTTCCCCGACGCCGCGACCGCCTGGCTGTACGGCCCGATGGCCGCGGGAGCGCCCTCCGTAGCAATCACCCGCTTC
>CAYXFI010000513.1:0-2173 GCA_964464205.1 uncultured Cytophagia bacterium | reverse complement strand
AGCGTATGTCCCCCCCCCATGCTTGGTGGCTCCCCCACCGCGGGCCCTGTCTGGTTGTCCGGCCGGCGGGGCGGGGGGGCGCCCTCCGTAGCAATCACCCGCTTCTCAGACATTGATCGGCCCTCCCTGAATGGCGATCCGATAGTAGTGTTCGAACAACACGCGCCCCTGATCCTTTTCGTCCCGATCGAAATCCCGCACGAACTCGTCGATAGTCACCGCATCGAGCACCTCCCGGTGATCCGGCGGGATCAGAAAATCCGGTTGCCCGCCCATGTGAATCTCCAAGAACCGCAGCAGAGAGACTTTGCCCAGCGCGTCCACGCAGCGCGGATCGTACAGCGTCCCACGCCCAGCCTGAATTTCGCGCATCACTTCCACGATGTGCATCGGTTCCCTGTAGGTCCGCCGCGAGGTCATGGCCTCGAACACATCCGCCACCGCCAGAATGCGCGCGAGGAAGGGAATCTCCTCGCCTTTCAGCCCCGCAGGATAGCCGGAACCGTCCAGCCGCTCGTGGTGCGAAGAAGCGATGAGCGGCACGTCGCGCAGCCGTTTGGGGAAGCGAATCCGCTCCAGAATCTCCCGCGTCTTGGCCGGGTGGTCGCGTACGTGCTCCAGTTCTTCCGGCTCCAGCCGGTCGGTTTTGGAAAGAATGTGGTCGCGCACACCGATCTTGCCGTAGTCGTGCAGGATGGCGGCGATGCGCAGCTTCTCCCGCTCTTCGTCGGAGAGTTCCAGCAGCAGGGCTAGCTCGTCGCAGAGCAGGGCCACGCGCTTCGAGTGACCGGCGGTCAGCGGGTCTTTCGCGTCGATCGAGTTGGCGAGCGCTTCGATGGTCCGTTCGAGGAACAGCTTCTGCTCGGCGTACAGCTGCGCGTTCTCGATCTGCGTAGCGGCCAGTCCGGAGATGGCGTCCAGGAGCAGCTCATCCTCCCGGGTGAACGGCCCGTCCGCTTTGTTCAGCACCTGGAACACGCCGATCACCTCCCCCACGCGATTGCGCAGCGGCGCAGTCAGGATCGAGCGCGTGCGGTAGCCCGTCTTCTTGTCGATCTCGCGGTTGAAGCGAGAATCCTGGTACGCATCCGGAATGTTCAGCATGCGGCCCGTCCGAAGCACGTATCCCGCAATCCCAAGGTGGGCCGGAAAGCGGATCTCCCTTTCCCCGTGGGCCGCCAGGGACCAGAGCTCATCCTTGTCCTCGTCGAGCAGGAAGACGGTGCAGCGATCCGCGTGGAGCGCCGCCCGCACCTCATTCATGATCAGCCACAGCAGCTTTTGGAGATCCAGCTCGCGGCTGATGCTCAGCGCGACCTTGTAGAAGACGGTGAGCCAGTCCCGTTCCAGCGCAGGCTCGAGCTTTAGCAGGGGAGAATCTGTGACCGGGCGCTCCCTGCCGCCCTGCCTGGCCTTGGAGGCTTGTGCTCTCACGATCTCATCCCTCTGCGGCTATCTGGTGAGCCCTCTCCATGCGCCACCCCGCGACGGTGAGCCCCACAAGAAACCACAGAATCGTCACTACTTCCTGGTCCCCGAAATTCCATTCGAACAGGCCATTGACGTTAAAACCGAGGAAGAGAGCGAAGCCAGCGAGCGCAATCGCCGCGTTCAGCTCATCCCGCGCGCCCCGATAGACACGCCACAAGAATACGAAAATTTTCCCAAGCATGAAAGCGAAGCCCGCAAGGCCCACCAACCCCAGCGTGACCGCGATGTGCAGGAAGTTGTTGTGCATGTGGCCCGCCGGTCGCTCGTCAGGACTGCGACGATACTTCACGTACTCCCTTTCCGTTCCCACGTCTCCGATGCCCACGATGGGATGATGTTTGAAAATCTCCACCCCCGTGCGCCACCAGGTGAGTCGATTCCGGTTGCTCTCCCAGTTCGGATCAAAGAAACCCCGGACGCGCACCTTCTGCGTCTGCGGTACCGCGAAATACCCGACGACGATGAGCACGGGCAAAAGAAGTAGCAAGCGCCAGTTCACCGCCGCAGAGAGCACCACCAGCGCGACCAGAAAGCCGAGCCAAGCACCCCTGGTGTTCGTGAAGAAGAGACAAGCGGCCGAGAGCAACGCCACCACCCCGGCGCCAAGCCGCAGATTCTTGTCTCTCGAACGAAGAACCAGCGCCAGGGCGAAACCCGACATCAGCATCGTGATGCCGCCGGT
>CAYXFI010000512.1:0-2729 GCA_964464205.1 uncultured Cytophagia bacterium | reverse complement strand
TTCTGGGTTCGGACTTTTCGCGAAGTCCCCGTGCAAATCGTGCTCAGTCGCTCGAGGGATTTTCGCCGTAGCATTCAGTCGCGCGTCGTGAAGACGAGAGCGGAATGCGACTACACGGCCAAAGTTGATGTGACGGGTTTGGAGCCCGATCGGCTGTACTACTACGACGTCCTCGTGAATGGCGAAGCCGTCTTCCGTGCCGAACCGCTGAGCCTTCGGACATACCCGCGGCAAGGCGAGGCGGCGAAGTTCGTAGTGGGCTTCGGAGGGGGCGCCGGGTATGTGCCGTGGAACGAGCGGATTTGGGACACAATCCGTGCCCAGAAGCCGCTGGCTTTCCTCTTCATGGGCGACAACGTCTACATCAACATGCCGGACTTCCCTAATGCGCTGCACTACTACACGTACTACCGACGCCAGTCGCGCCCGGAGTTCCGCCGGCTGGTTTCCTCCTGTTCGATCTACGCCATCTGGGACGATCACGACGCGGCCACGGACGATTGCTGGCTGGGACCGTACAGGGATAAGCCGCCGTGGAAACTGCCGCTTTTGGAAGTGTTCAAGCAAAACTGGATCAACCCAGGGTATGGAGACCCAGAATGGCCAGGGTGTTGGTTCAGCTTCTCCATTGCTGATGTGGATTTCTTCATGTTGGATGGTCGCACGTACCGGACGAATCCGTTCGACAAGGATCCGACCATGTTGGGGCCGGTGCAGAAAGCCTGGCTTAAGGATAGGCTGGCGAAGTCGAAGGCCACGTTCAAAGTGATCGCATCGCCGGTGCCGTGGTCGTTCGACGCCAAACCCGGGGCGCGGGATACCTGGAACGGGTTCCGCGACGAGCGACAGGAGCTCTTCGATTTCCTCGCGGACCGCGGGGTCGACGGCGTGATTCTCATCTCCGCTGATCGCCACCGCTCGGACGCATGGCGCATCGAACGGGGACGCGGCTATCCGCTCTACGAATTCGAGAGCTCGCGACTGACCAACCAGCACGTCCACGAGCTGATGCCGGGCGCTCTTTTCGGCTACAACGAGAAGCAGTCCTTCGGACTGCTGAAGTTCGATACTACGCTACCGGATCCTACGGTGACGTTTGAGGTCGTGAACATCGACGGAGAGGTGGTGCACCGCCTCACCGTCCGCAGGAGCGAGATCTCCGGACGAGGTTGATTGGGAAATGGCCAGCTGGCAGTTCGGGAGTGGGCGTTCGATCGGCGTGGCCGTAAGCGCGGGATGCCTCGTGGCTCTCGGGTCTATCGCGCTGCACCTCCCTTCGTGTGCTGGGCAGGTGCGGTGGACGGAAAATTCTTTCGAGGACTTCGTCGATGGGAGATTCCTCGACGCCGGCAGCAACCTGTACGTCTCGGCGAGGGGCAGACTGCAGATCATCAATCGCTGGGATCTGAACGGAGACGGATTCCTGGACGTGATCCTACCTGGCGGACACGGGCACACGGAGAAAGAGAACGTTTATGTCTACCTTAACGACGGGATCGACATCTCCGGTCGGTCCCGAATAGAGTTGCCCGGGGCTGGGTCTTGCGATGGCGTGGTCGCGGACTTCAACGGGGACGGCCTTAACGATCTGGCCGTGGCTAATTGGCCGGACAGTCATTACGAGCGCGTAGGAGCGTGGATCTGGTACGGTTCGGCCGCTGGTTTCTCGGTTGAGCGTCGCGCCGAGCTTTCCGCGGGGCGGACGAGGTCCGTGGCAGCCGGTGACTTCGACGGCGATGGCTGGCTCGACCTGGCCCTCGCCTGCGAGGAACGATCTGGTTCGCACCGTGAAGTCTCCGGGGCCAGCGTCATCTTCTGGAACTCGGGCGCGGGTTTCGACCCACGGAGGTGCACGCATCTTCGGTTCGGTGGCGAAGGGGCGGTGCAATTCGTTGTGGCCGAGTTCGATCGCGACGGACGGGACGACCTGGCGGCGGTGACGAGTGACACCACGTTCGTCATCACTTTCCAGCGTGGGGTGTGGCGGGATGCATCCTACTGGTGCCGCCTGCCGGTGGGAGGACGGGCCCTAGCCACGGGAGACGTGGACGCCGACGGATGGCCGGAGCTGGCGATTTGTCAGAAGCGGCGGGTTCTCGTGCTTTATGGTGGGCCGTCGGGCTACACGTTGGATCGAGCCGTTTCGCTCAGTGCCCAGGATGCCTCCGACGTGGTCCTGGCTGACGTGAACCGGGATGGGTACGACGACGTGATTGTGGCGAACTACAGCGGTTACCGAGGGGCTACTTGGGTCGATTCGTACGTTTTTCTGTCGCGGGCGGGCAGCTTGGCGACCGTGCCGTCCCTCACACTACCCACCCTCGGAGCCACTGCTGTGAGCGCCGCGGACCTGAATGGCGACGGTTACCCGGAACTGGTGTTCAGCAACGAGCGCGTGCTCAATCAGCTCAACATCTGTTCCTATGTGTTCTGGAACGAGGCGGGAGGGTTCACATTCGGCGACCACACCCAACTTTCGTCCCGGGGCAGCGTGGGGAACGTGGTGGGCGACGTGAACAACGACGGGCTTCCCGACGTGGTCCTGTTCAACCGCGAGGGCTTTCTTCGAGACGGCCCGACGGAAACGCACATCTACTGGGGCGATGGCACTCGCGGCTTCTCAGAGCAACGGCGCACCACGATCCCCACTCAGCCGGTATTCGGCTACGCGACGGCCGATCTCGACGACGATGGCTTCGTGGATCTGATTCTGGCGCACGATCGATTCG
>CAYXFI010000511.1:0-2733 GCA_964464205.1 uncultured Cytophagia bacterium | reverse complement strand
ACTGCCTGTCCCCAATCTTCACCCCCCGCGGTGGAAGTCCGCGGGTTCGGGCGGCTACCTCCGCGGACCCTTTCGGCGACGTGGTTACGGAGGAAGCCGAGCTGGAAGTGGCGGCGGGCAAACTCGCAGAAGAGGAATTGCAGCACCTGCAAAGCCTCTCCGGCCCCCGTCAGGCGGAACCGGAGGTGGATATCGAAGAGGAGATTCGAGCCCGACGCCGCATACTGCGGCAGGGCCGGTGATCTGCGTCGCGGAGGTGCAGCCTTCGGCTACGTCTACGGGCCGGACGGGGCGATCGCCTCGGTCCGTCAGACCAGCGCAGGCCCCGGACGACAGGGCGGTGCGGTTCCGGAAGCGTCCTTCCGGCATCGGGGGTGCAGTCGACCAAAGCACGAGGAGTGAGAGGTTGAGAAAGCACGTCGCAAGCGCGCGGTTTTGGGCTGCGGTCTTGTTGGTCTCGGTTCTTTCGGCCCGCGCAGACGGAACCGAGGTCAAAGGGACCGTAACCAACGGCAGCCGGGAGAACCAGCCGGTAGCGGGCTGCGAGGTCAGGCTCCTGCGGTTCTCGCGGACGACATTTCAGGAGACTACCTTAGACTCCACCGTCACGAACCGACGAGGTCAATTCCGCTTTCGACGGGTGCATCCCGATTCCTCAGCCGTCTTCCTGGTCACCGCCAGTCACCACGGGGTGGACTACTTCGGCGACATGTTCCACGTCCTGCGCCCGGACACCACCGTTGACCTGACCGTGACGGTGTACGACACGACCCACCAGGAACCTCCGCTCCACGTTCAGATGCACCACGTCTTTGTGGAACCGGACACCGAGGACTTCCTGTTTCGCGAGGTACTGGTTCTCCACACGCCGGGGAACCGGACTTTCCTCGCCCCCGACACGGGACGGACGTTCGTCCTGTCACTACCCCCCGGCGCCTACGCGTTCCAGGTGGAGTCCGGCCTGGACTTGAGCCAGGTGCGACAGGCGGGTCACGTTCTGCTAAGCACGCAACCGCTTCTTCCTGGTGCTCACCAGGTGGCCTACTCGTACCGCCTGGTTCGCGAGAAGGGCAAGACGCTCTACCAACGTCCCATCGACTACCCGACTTCCGTTTTCAGCTTCTTCGTCTCCGATCTTTCGACGAACGTGACCAGCGAGGTGCTCGCGCGCGAGGAGAACTTCGCGATTCGCGGCAGAGAATACATCCGGCTGGCTGCCGGCAACCTGAATCCTGGGACCGTCGTCGAGGTTACGCTCTCGCGCGGCGGCCTGCTGTCCAGCCCGACGCTGCGCTGGCTGGTCCCGCTCGTCGTGGCGCTGTTCGTGGCGGTCGTCCTGATCCTTTTCGTGCGATACCCCAGGGTGAAGCAGACGCAGAAAGAAGCCGCCGACCCTCGCGCGCGGCGCCGGGAGGAGTTGCTGTACCAGATCGCCGAGCTGGACGAAGCATACGAAGCGGGCAAGATTCCCGAAGAAGACTACAAGACCCGGCGTCAGAAGCTCAAAGACGAGGTGGTGCAGCTAACCCGGGAGCTTCGCTCCAGCGGAAATTCCCCCGATTGAAATGATTGAAGTACGATCGCTCACAAAGATCTACGGGACGCGCTACGCACTCAGGGGGGTCAGTTTCGAAGCGAAGCCGGCCGGTTTGTTGGGCATCTTCGGCCCCAACGGGGCTGGGAAAACCACCCTCGTCCGGCTCATCGCGGGCCAGGCCCGACCCACGGCGGGAACTGTACTCGTCGCCGGGCAGGACATCCGCCGCTCACCCGCCGAAACCCGACGCCGCATCGGCGTAGTGGGCCACCATACCTTCGTGTACGACGATCTCACCGGATTCGAAAACCTCCGATTCTACAGCAGGATGTTCGGTCTGCGTCGCTCTGCATCGCAGATCCATGCCCTGTTGGCCGAGGTGGGACTGGAAGGCCGCGGCAATGAACCAGTGCGCCATTACAGCCGGGGAATGCAGCAGCGGCTTGCCCTGGCCCGTGCCACCCTGCACGATCCGCAGGTGCTCCTCCTGGACGAACCATACACCGGCCTGGACCGCGAAGCTTCCCAATTCCTCGACCAACTGCTGCAGAAACAGAAAGAATCGGGACGCACCATACTCCTGATCACACACGACGTGAATCACGGGCTGCGACTGGCCGACGACGTGCTCGTTCTCGTTCAGGGGCGGGTCGTGGCAAGCGGTCCTGCCACCCAGTTCACGGCCGAAGCGGTGCAGCTACTCTACGAAGCCGAACGGAAGAGAGCGTGAACTACCTGCGAGGCATTGCGGCCATCTACTGGAAGGACGTGCTCCTCGAGTTGCGGACTCGGCAGTCTGTGAGCACCATGCTCATCTTTTGCCTCACCATCGTCATCATCTTCAACTTCGTATTCGAGCCGGGCAGCACCGCGATTCGGGAAGTGAGTCCCGGTGTGCTTTGGGCGGCGTTCACCTTCGCGGGTGTGCTCGGCATCAACCGGTCGTTCTCGTTCGAAATCGACCGGGGGGGCCTGCAAGGCCTGCTGCTGTGCCCGGTTGAAAGGGCCACCATCTACTTCGCCAAAGTTCTGGGCAACTTCAGCTTCATGCTGCTGATCGAACTGGTCACGTTGCCGATCTTTGTAGTGTTCTACAACTTGTCCCCAACCATGAACTACGCGGGCCTCGCCCTCGTCCTCATCCTGGGCACGTTGGGATTCACCGCAGTAGGCACGCTTCTCTCCGCCATGAGCGC
>CAYXFI010000510.1:0-2736 GCA_964464205.1 uncultured Cytophagia bacterium | reverse complement strand
TCTGGTGAGCTGCGTTCCGTGGCCAGGTGCAAAGCCTCCTCCAGGCCCTCGGCGGGCACGATGCCGAGGCGCCGGAGCCACTCGGGCGGGAGATCGCTCACGAGGATGAGTTGGTATCTGCGCGCGTGCAAAAGAAGGGAGAGGGCCGTATTGCCGTTGAGCACGAATTCCTGTCGGAGTCGACGGTACAGGACTTCGGGATTCGCATATTCCAGGGACTGCTCGAGTCCCCAGCTTCCCACCCCTGCCCCGCACTCGGCGACCAGGATCAGCGTGCCCCCGGGCCCGAGGAACTGAGCCGCGTTCACCACAGCCTTGTGGGCCTGTACGAGATTGATGTCGAACGGGTGCCCGCCCGCGCTCGCGAGGACGAGTTCGAACGTTCCCGGGTTGGCCACTGTGGCCTGCGTGCGCAGGAATTCCGCGGCGGCCTGGTGACAGGCCAAAAGCTCTCCGGTCCAGCAGGCAACCAGGCGCTTGTCGGAATTGAGCACGGTCTGAAGCGAGAAATCCACGGTCACAAATTTGATGGAGTCCAGGAGATCCTCGTAGACGGGATTGCCGTCCGTGTTGCCGCTGCGGCAGGCGGGGTGGAGCCCCACGGACTCGGGGTCGAGCGTGAGGCTGTGATTTTCAACGATGGTCTCGTAGGCGGCGCAACCCGGATTGATGAGCTTGGGCCCTCCGCCGAAGCCCGCGAAATAGTGGAACCACACGGCCCCCGTCACAATCAATCTCTCTGCTTTGACCACGGCTTTGTTGAGCGTGACCGGAATCCCTCGCTCCGTGTGGCCGAGATGCACGTTGTCGTCTGGATTCCGACAATCGTGCGCGATCACCTTGACTCTTTCGAATACCGACTCGCCCACGTGTTCCCGGAGTTCGGCCTCTGTGGGCAGGGCGTGGCTGCCGCACGCCACTAGTACGGTGATGTCGCGATCTGCGATGCCTGAGCGGTTCAGGATATCGAGCAAAATCGGAAGGTAGATCTGCTGACCCGCCACGCGAGTGAGGTCCGGGATCACGATGGTGGTGCGTTCTCCTCGGTGCAGGATTTCCTCCAGCGTGGAGGAACCGAGGGGGCGTCGGAGTGCTTTTAGCACCGCTTCCTGCGGGTCCGGGGCGGGTTCCAGAGAGGGTGGCGACAGGATTTGGGCTTGCAGGTCCCCGGGTAGTTCGGCTGTCAAGCTTGACCGGCCGTACGGCAGTTCGACGCGCATGGAGATCCCCGGTTGGTCCGCCAATTGTCGTCGGTCAAGATACGACCGAGGTCCCAAAAAGTCAAACCCTTTGCCCCCGGCTGGGAGCCGTGCGGTTGGTCTGAGGAACGGGCGCGCTAATCCCGGCGTAGGCCCGGTTCTCCCCGCAAGAACCGCGGGATCCGAGCGCCACGTTTGCTTGCTTCTTAGCTCGGCAGTGGTTACCTTGCGGCGCTTTTGGAATCGGACCGCGTGGGTTCGGTCGAACGAGCGAGGATCCGCTCTTCGCGCCGGCTCACGCGCCAGAGTTCGCGGGTGTTGGCGTTACTCCGCTTGCGAGCAGAAGTGGTGCGCGGCGGGACAAGGAAGGGAGCGAAGTGAAGAGCATCGCTGAGGCAATGCTGAGGATGAGGTGCGTCCGCGGCCGCGTGTGGGCGGCTGTGCGAGTGCTGCTGGCATGTGGCATCCTCGGCTACGTCCTGTGGCGCATTCACCCGGCCCGGTTTCTCAGCACGCTGGCCAGTGGTCGGCCGGGAATGATCTTGCTGCTGGTGGCGATGGCCGGGCTCAATCTCTCTTTCCAGGTGGGCAAATGGAGGCTTGTGCTTCGGCTGGTGTGGCCGGACGTCAGTATTCGAGAGGCATTCAGGAGCTTTGTGGCGGGGCTTTCGCTCGGCATCCTTACCCCAGGGCGGGTAGGTGAGCTTGGACGGGCTTTCTTCCTGCCGGCTAGGAGTCGCTCGGTGGCCGCAGGGCTTGCGGTGTTGGACCGTGTGTACACGATGAGTACCTTCGTTGCGCTGGGCTTGCTGGCGGCGTCGTGGCTTTCGGCCTCGGTGCTCGCCGACGTGCTGGAGTGGGTACGCTACGTGCCCCTGGCTTGGCTTTTGTTGCTGAGCTGGCCGGGAACGATCGGCTGGTTGGGATCGGCGCTGGGTCGGCGGTTCGCCTGGGCGGACGAACTGGAGCAAGCGGCTTCGCTGGTGCGTCTGCGCCACACCGTCACGCTGATCGGAGTGAATCTGCTCTACGTCCTGTACGTGGGCCTGCAGTTCAGCGTGGCCGTCGCGGCCTATTCCGCCATCAGCTGGCCGGAAGGGCTCCTGGCCGGATTGGCGACGCTCAGTGCGAAGATCCTGATACCCCTGTCCGTGGGAGACCTCGGCGTTCGGGAAGCCGCCAGCGTGCTGTTCTACCGACTGGCTGGTGCCACACCTGCGGCTGCTTTCTCAGGTGCTCTCAGCCTCTACGTCGTGAATGTGGCCGTTCCGGCGATCTTCGGGCTGAGGTGGGTGGCGGGGGCCGGAGCTCCGTCCCCTGCGCCTGCCGGCGCAGAGCTATTAGGCGCGGAGGGGAATCCCTTCTCGACCGAGGCGGATCGGACGCGACGCGGCTCGAGTGGGACGGCGGAGAGCGCGGGCGTGCGGGCGGTGTCGTGACCTTGGCCATTGGCGATCCCCCCACGGGCCAGTGCAGTGGGTGCGGGGCGGGCTGGCCGCGGTGGGGATTGGGCGGTGCGTGCAAGTTGAGTACGGCT
>CAYXFI010000509.1:0-2743 GCA_964464205.1 uncultured Cytophagia bacterium | reverse complement strand
GAGGAAGAAATGGCCGGGAAGGGATTCCAATGGAATTTCTCCATTTGCAATGAGATCATGAAAGACTGGCCGTGGGAGAAGCAGTGCGAGTATTCGGCCCAGGTGGGCTACAAGGGCATCGAGATCGCGCCGTTCACGCTGGCCGAGAACGTGGACGACATCTCCGCCGACCAGCGAGCCGACCTGAAGGCCAAAGCGGAGGCGGCGGGCCTGAAGATCGTGGGGCTGCACTGGCTGCTGGTCACCCCCAAGTGGCTGCACTTCACCACACCCGACGACGACATTCGCAAGCGGACCTGGGACTACGTGGTGAAGCTGGTGGACTTCTGCGCGGACCTGGGCGGCAAGGTGATGATCTTCGGCTCCCCGAAACAGCGCAACGCAGTGGGAGGGCTGACTCGCGAGCAAGCGACACAGAATCTGATTGATGGCCTGAAGTACGTCGCTCCACATGCGGGGGAACGCGGCGTGACCGTGCTGATGGAGGCGCTGGACCACACCCAGACGGACGTGGTGAACACGCTCGCCGAGGCGGTGGAGGTGGTGAAAGCCGTGAATCATCCGGCTGTGCAGACAATGTTCGATTTCCACAACACTGCGGATGAGACCGAGTCTCACGAGGCGCTGGTGCGAAAGTACTTCCCCTACATCAAACACGTGCACGTCCAGGAGATGGACGGCACCTACCTCGGCACGGGCACGGCTGTGAAGGACTACGTGCCCGCGTTCAGGGCGCTGAAGGAGCTGGGCTACAACGGCTGGGTTTCGCTCGAGGTGTTCGACTTCACGCCCGGACCGGAGAAAATCGCCACGGAATCGATGAAAACGCTCAGGCAGATCGTGGCGCAGGTCTGAGGAACGCCACGTGGTGATTCTTGCGACTCTCGCAGAGCCGCAAAGCTTACTATATTACGCTCCAGCCCCGGCGACGCCTCCGGCGTCGCCGGAATCGAGGGTACGTGGGTAGGGGACGCTTCGGATCGCGCTGGGACGCGTAGCCCTCAATTTCAACTTGAATCGAAAGATCAAAATGATGTAAGCTCCCTTCGGGGGCTGCGGGGACAAGCCCCGCAGCCGGACGCTACAAGTGGGACCCAGAGGGTCCGATACCAGCGTAACCAACCGAAGGGAGGGAAAAATGGCGATCAAGAAGAAAGCAAACCTCTCCGCCGTGCTCTACAACCGCTTGGTCAACAAGCACTGCTTCATCGTCGGAGTGGACGTGAGCAAAAGCCAAAACACGGCCTACTACACCAGCAACCAAGTCGAAATCGAGGGCAAAATCCGTTTCGCCAACTACTCCCAGGGTTTCAAGAAGTTCCTCGACCACATCCGAACCAAAGCCCGGCAGATCGGAGCCGAGCAGATCATCGTGGCCCTGGAGCCCACCGGCTCCTACAGCCTGCCTCTCATCTATTTCCTCGATCGACAACCCGATATCCTCATGGTGGGTGTCAATCCCGTCCTCATCAAGCGTTTCCGCCAATTGCCCGACAATTCCCCAGAAAAAAGCGATGACAAGGACCCCATCCTCCTGACCCAAATCGTCGGGTTGCGCTCGGTGATCACCGTCCGGGCCCCGAAAGGGCATCACCACAAACTGCGACAGTGGGTGCGCGCCCGCTTCCAGACCGTCGATGACCGCACCGCTCTGCTCAATCAGTTGCACGCAGTGGTCGCCCTGGTTTTCCCCGAGCTGCTGATGCTCTTCTCCACGCTGAAGCGCCAGACTGTGCTGGCTCTGCTCCAACACTACCCGACTCCCGCCGACATCCTACGCCTCGGAGTGGAAGAGCTGGCCGCTTTTCTCCACCGCCATAGCAGAGGTCAGCTGGGTCAGAAACGTGCCCAGGCCCTCGTGGAAGCGGCGAAGGAGTCAGCTGGTTTGGAGGACTGCGAAGGCTACGTCGCCTACATCCACAGCCTCGTCCAGCGGATTCAGACGCTCAACCAGCTCATCGAGGAGTACGACCAGCAGATCGACGAACTGCTCGCGGAGTTGCCACTGGCTCAGTTCCTGTTGTCCGTGCCGGGCGTGGGGCCAATTGTCGCCGCCACCTTGTTGGCCGAATTCGACGGATTCCAAAACTTCCGCTACACCGACCAGGTCATGAAATTCGCAGGTCTCAACCTCTGCCGCAGACAGTCCGGCAAGTACGTGGGTGAAATCAAGATCTCCAAATGGGGCTCTGCCTTCGTCCGCCGAGCCCTGTTTCTGGCCGTCACCGGAATGGTCGCGCCCGGAGGGCTTTTCTACCAGCAATATCAAGCATATCTGCGGCGAGGGAAACAGAAGAAGCAAGCTCTTGTAGCCCTGATGCGTAAGCTGCTGCGCATCCTCTTCGCCCTCGCACGCGATCGGGCGTATTTCGATCCCACTCGTCTGTGGAAACATGAGCTGAGGCTTGCCGCCTGAGAGGGGCCTGGAGGCTCCAATGGGCGCGGGGGCGAAGGATAAGGATCACCGTTGAGCGTCATCGGGTCTTCCTCCCTCACCTCCGGAGGAAGAACTCCTCGCAAAGCTCTGTGACCCCTTCGCCTCGGCCTCAGCTCGGATAAAGTAAGCTCAGGGCGCCCGTCGACCCTCGATACACACCAGGCTGGAGCGAGGTCCTATGCCGTGCCCGAAAAGCCGTAACAAGGCGAGCAGCGCCACCGGCAGCCAGCGCTCTGCACGCACCCAAAACCCGAAGGGAGCACAGTCCCTACTGCCAGACAGCTCAAAAAAAACGCTTGACTGTAT
>CAYXFI010000508.1:0-2773 GCA_964464205.1 uncultured Cytophagia bacterium | reverse complement strand
CCCAGCCGTGGCTGCGGATCGAGCGACAGGTTCGGCTGGACTCGATCTCGGCGAGCTCGCTCGCGGCCGACCCGTACGGCCGGGTCTACTTGCTCGATCGTAGCTCCAACCTCGTCTACCTCCTGGACGCCGGGTTGCGGGTGGTGCGCTTCACCGGCGGATTCGGGTGGGAGAAGGAGCATTTCGATTTGCCCGCCGATGTCTGCGCTGCGAACGGTCTGGACGTCTTCGTGTGCGACTACAACAACCACCGGGTCCAGAGGTACGACCGGGACTTGAACTACATCGCCTGTCTGAATGGGCACGAGCTAGAGGGTTCCTGGCGATTCACCTATCCCACCTCGGTGGCCCAGTCGACGCAGGGAGACCTGTTCGTGCTCCAGCGGGAGCCTCCTCGCGTGATCCGGTTCGACGCGCTGGGCTCTCCTCGGCTCTCCTTCGGCGGGATTGAGTCGGGGGACGGCCAGCTTGTGGACCCGGCGCGAATCGAAATCGGCGACGATGAACGGCTCTACGTGCTGGATGCGGGGGATCGGATGGTGAAGGTGTTCGACTTCTTCGGTAACTTCGCAGGGGCCTGCGGAGAGGGGGAGCTGGAGGAGCCAGTCGGTCTCGCCTGTGCAGCCGACGGGTTGTTGCTGGTGGCGGACGCACGAAGAGGTGTGCTGGCGTTTCGGGAGTGTAGGCGAGTGCCGCTGGTCGTCGTCCCGCAACCCCAGGAACCGCTGGAGGATGTCGCCGCGGTGGGCCACCGTGTGTACCTGCTCTTGGGTGGCGATGAGCCGCAGTTGTGGGCCTGCGAGCTAAGGTCAGCATCGTCGGAGTAGGGCATGGCCAGGTCGGATGCCCGTGTGGTGCGGAGCGTGCATGTGAATGATCCGGTCTCTCCAACCCTTTTGTTGCCCTTATACTTCCCGCTATCTGAACCGGGCCGGTGAGGAGCGCAGTACGCCCGGTCAGCACAACCCTCCTCCGTGGCTGTCGCGTTTGCTCCGGGTTTTCCCCGCCACATCGGTTGACTTTTCCTCGCTCCAACTTCCGCACCTGTGGATGCTCGTTCTCGCGCTTTTCCCCGCTGTGTTGGGAGCAGTGCCCCAGGCTGAGCGCGATGCGATCAGTTCCGCGACGGACACGGTGTTGCTGCGGAACGTCAACCTCTTCGACCGATCGATCCTCGTCCTCTCCCCGCGCGCGGGTGAGGTGGTGCAGCTTCCGGACAGCTTCGTAGTGGTGGGCTCCGTGCGGGTGGAGACGCGCCGGGGGGAATTGCCCGATTCCTGCATCCAGGTGGACTACCAGGAGAGCAGGATCACGTTCCTGTGCGACCAGACGGCCGTTGGAACTCTGCGGGTGCACTATCGGGCCCTGCCCCTACCGGTGCCGAGGCGCATTCGAGGCCTGCCCTACGTTCGCTATCGGCCCCCGGTTCGAACTGAAGGCCACCACGCGACGCCTGACAGAGGCCGAACCTCCTCCCTGTGGCAGCCCACGCCGGGGCTACGGCAGAGCGGAACCCTGGTTCGTGGGCTCACAATCGGCACGAACCAGGGCTTGAGCTTGCAATCCGGTCTCCGGATGCAGCTTTCGGGCAAGCTGGCCGATCGAGTCGAGATACGAGCCTCGCTCACGGACAAGAACACGCCCATCCAACCCCAAGGCAACACGCAGACGCTGCGCGAAATCGACAACGTTTTGGTCGAGATCCGCGCTCCCTCGCTCAATCTCACGCTCGGAGACTTCGCGCTCCATTTCAGCGGTGGTGAATTCGATCGTTTCGAGCGGCGATTGGAGGGTGCTCTCGTCCGGCTGAGCCGGGGCGGTGCCTCGGTGACGGTGGCGGGGGCGGTGTCCCGGGGAAAGTTCACGACGAACCGCTTCCTCGGACGCGAGGGCGTCCAGGGACCGTACCAGCTCCGTGGGGAGGACGGCCGTACCGACATCATTGTGGTGGCAGGTTCCGAGCGAGTGTGGGTCGATGGTGTGCGGATGGAGCGCGGGGAGGACCGGGACTACGTGATCGACTACTCCACCGGGCAGATCACGTTCACCCGAAGGCGAGTGATCACGGCGGAGTCGCGGATCGTCGTGGATTTTCAGTATTCGGACGAAAGCTACCGCCGGAACCTGTACGCCGGACGGGTGGACGTGGGGGCCGATGGGAGCCCGTTCCGGCTGCGAGCCACCTACGTGCGTGAGGCGGACGACCGGGACAACCCGCTCAGTTTTTCCCTGAGCCCCGAACGAAGATCTGCCCTGAGCGCGGCGGGAGATTCTCCGGAACGGGCCTGGGAGAGCGGAGCCCGATTTGTGGGTGCCGGAAACGGGAGTTACGTGCTGCAGGACAGCGTGTACGTCTACGTAGGCAAGGGTAACGGCGACTACGAAGTGGTTTTCAGCAACGTGGGCGAAGGGAGGGGCGCCTACGAGTACCGCGGGGTGGGACACTTCGAGTACGTCGGGGAGGGCCGTGGAAGGTATCTGCCGGTGGTGGCTCTACCGCTGCCCACGAGCAACGACCAGCTTTCTTTCGTTGCAGCGCTGCGCCCCGTGGCGGGTGCCACCGTGGAGACGGAATTGGCGCTCTCCCGCTTCGACCGGAACACGCTTTCGGCGCTGGACGACGCGGACAACCTGGGTAGTGCTGGAGCCCTCCGTTTTCGGCTAGAATCGCCGGCCGCGCGCTGGGGCAAGATGCGGCTTCGCGGTGAGCTGCGCCAAATTGGCTCGCGTTTCCGCGAAGTGTACCGAACGCAGGAGGTGGAGTACGACCGCC
>CAYXFI010000507.1:0-2784 GCA_964464205.1 uncultured Cytophagia bacterium | reverse complement strand
CACATCTAGTGGCGGACGGGATCGCGTCGAACAGGCGAGGAGGTGGCAAGATGCGCAGGTACGCGTCGATTGCTCTCGTGCTCCTGTGGGTTGTCTCGGGACTGGCGGCGCCCCAGCAGCCAGCGGTACGCGTCATCGTCGTTCCGGATCACGCGGACTGGGTGTACCACGTGGGTCAGGTGCCGGAATTCAGGATTCAGGTCCTGCAGTTCGGCAATCCCCTCGACGGCGTAGAGGTGCACGTCAAGATCGGTCCCGAGAAGATGCCCCCCGTGAAAGAGCTGGACGTTCGCACCAAGAACGGGGAGCTGCGAGTCAAAGCCGTCTCGATGAAAGAGCCCGGATTCCTGCGCTGTTGGGCCACGGTGGAGGTGGACGGACACAAATACACCGGCCTCGCCACCGCAGCCTTCGACCCCGACAAGATCCAGCCGACCACCACCCTGCCGAAGGACTTCTGGGAGTTCTGGAACCGAGCCAAAGACGAATTGGCTAAGGTTCCCCTCGACGCGAAGATCGTCCCCCTGCCTGAGCGATCTACCGCCAAGGTGAACGTGTACCACGTGAGCATCGCTAACTACCCAAACATCAACAGCCGGATCTACGGGATCCTCTGCGTGCCCAAGGAACCGGGCAAGTATCCAGCCATCTTGAACGTGCCGGGGGCGGGCGTGCGTCCATATCAGGGACTCATCGGCCTTGCCGAACGCGGCTTCATCACTTTTCAAATCGGGATCCACGGGATACCGGTCACCTACGAACGTCTGTTGTACGACAACTTGCGGTTCGCCGCCCTCTCCGGCTACTGGTTCTACAACCTGGACGACCGCGATCGCTACTACTACAAGCGGGTTTACCTCGGCTGCGTGCGGGCGGTCGATTTCATCTTCAGCCTGCCGGAGTTCGACGGGACCCGTCTGGCGGTGATAGGCGGGAGTCAGGGTGGAGCGTTGAGCATCGTAACCACAGCGCTCGATTCCCGCGTCCGCTGGCTGGCCGTCTACTACCCCGCACTTTGCGACCTCACCGGCTACCTGCACGGACGCGCCGGCGGCTGGCCCCACATGTTCAACGAAGCAAACAAGGCCTTCAACGCGAAGCCCGACAAGATCGAGACGTCGAAGTACTACGACGTGGTGAACTTCGCCCGTTTCGTCAAAGTGCCGGGCGTGTACTCCTGGGGCTACAACGACACCACCTGTCCGCCCACTTCGATGTACGCCGCTTACAACGTGATCCAAGCCCCGAAGCAACTCTGGCTGTACCTGGACACGGGCCACTGGACCTACCCCGAACAGCGGCAGCGCGTGGAGGACTGGTTGGTGCAGCAGCTCCGGAAACCCTGAAGCCCCTGCCGAACCCGCATAATCCATCTCCGCTGCCGGAGCAGCCCGGGAAGCGGTCGCTGTGGGAAAGCCCCTGTCCAGGCGTCCGACTGGGCTATGTCCCGGGCCGACGGGACTCCAATCACCTTTGGGGCGCGTCGTCTCGTGGCGCCCTTCCCGGTGCTTCGAAATGGCTCGGGAAAAAGCCGACTGCAGTCCCTGGGGTGCGCAGCGAGAACCCCGTTGGACGGGACGCTGAGGCGGCTTGCTCCAGCGCGGCGAATCCGGCGGGGCAGAGTGGAACGACGTCCACCCCCTGGTCTCGCTGGACCGCGGTGGATTTCGCCGCCGACGGTATGTCCAACGCGTGAGATGAACCAACGTAGGGGCGGCACCTTCCCCGCCGGTCGGGGGCAATGGTCTCGTGATTCAGGGCCCACGGCGGCCGCAAACAATGTCGAGCAACGTCGGAAGATCCAATCTTGAGGTGCAATCGTGAGTCTGAGAGTCGCGTTGCCCAGATTGGCTGGTGTGGGGGCGTTGATTCTCATCCCCTCCCTGCTCACGGGCTCAGAGGAACAAGCCACGGCGCCCTTGGTCTCCGATCAGTTCATTCGGGAGTGGCTCGTCTGCGGTCCGTTCCCCAACACAGGCGGGTTCGACATCCACTCCGACTTCCTCGCCGAAGCCGGAGGCGAGGCCCGAATTCAACCTCGGGTGGGTCTCCGGCACCCCAGTAGTTCGGTGGCTTCGGGCTGGGTCGAGTGGAAACTCGCGACCGCTGACCCATCGGGCAAGCTCGACTTCAAGAAATGGCTGCAACCCGCATCCCAGAACGTGGCTTACGCCGCAGCCTACGTCGTCGCGCCCAGGGCACAGCCAGCCCTGCTCAAGCTCGGCAGCAACGATCGACTGAAAGTCTGGCTCAACGGGGAGCTCATCCACACCTACCTGCAACCCCGGGCCAGCGGGCCCGATGCCGACGTCGTGCCCGTGGAGCTGCGCCCCGGGAAAAACCTTTTGCTGGCGAAGGTGGACAACGTGGGCGGAAACTGGTGGCTGTACGCCCGCTTTGAGACCCTGGAGCCCGTCGACGGGAGCCTCTTCGTAACCCGCCCGAAGCTCGACCCGGTCCCCAAACGTAACCGAGCGGGCACCATCCTGTACAGCCTCTCCTTCGCAGCCTACAACCTTGCGGACGAAGCAGTGGGGCCTGTTTCCGCCACCGCCACCTGCGACGGTCGACGGAATACGCAGGTCCTTGCAGGCGAGATATCTCCTCACTCCGTGGTGTGGTTGCAACTGGCCCTGCCGGCAGAATTCCAGCCCGGGAGAAAGTCGCTGGAGGCGGACGTCGTCGTGCGCACGCCCCGTGGGAAGGCGTCGTTCCACGTCCAGGAGAAAGTGAGTCCGCCACCCGAGGGCATC
The DNA here is from genome assembly GCA_964464205.1 of uncultured Cytophagia bacterium. GTDB lineage: Bacteria > Zhuqueibacterota > Zhuqueibacteria > Oleimicrobiales > Geothermoviventaceae > Zestofontihabitans. The sequence goes on along the minus strand of CAYXFI010000507.1, from coordinate 31 downwards.
GTGTACTTCGTTCAGGGCTTTCACGTCGACC
>CAYXFI010000506.1:0-2785 GCA_964464205.1 uncultured Cytophagia bacterium | reverse complement strand
CGGTTTTCACAAAAAGTAGATCGAAGAGGGACAGAACACCGGAGTGCTTCGAAGACCCCTTACCCTCACTCAGCAACATCGCCAAAGCTGCGTAGAACATAGCGTAGTAGGCCCGGTTGGCAACGCTCCACAGACTTCCTCCCTGTTGCCGAAGCAACTCCGCGTCCCGGAGGGTTGACTTCGCACGCTCCAGTCGGTACCGAATCAAGTCCCATCGCGCAGAGTTCATATGGCCAGACCCTCTTTCTCAACGCTCTGCCAAAACGGCGACGCTCTCAGTTTCTCCACTTCCTGCATCCCCACAGGGATTACGGACAAGACGCGGCCGGCCTCGAAGCCCACTTCCCACGCGAGATCGAGAAGTGTGTCCAGTACAACCGAGTCCAGAACGGGCACAATCACTACGACATCGACGTCCGACTCCTCGGTGGCTTCGCCCGTAACTTGAGAACCGAACAACCGGACCTCCACCTCGCACCCCAATTTCTGCTCAGCCCGTTCCCGGAACTTTCGGACAATTCGCTCGATCTCGGTTGCTACTCGTTTCTTCGACATTTGCTCGATTCTCCAGATTGGTACCAGAGCTCCACGCCCACCCTCCTCGCACCTCGTCAGACGACCTGCTCGCGCAGGTGCCCCAACTCAGCCCGAAGGCAGCGGCCCCACGCTGTTCACGCCAAGCGCCCCGCGATTTGCACACTCTACGGGCCGCACACGGAGAAGCAGATCGACTTCACCCTGAGACACACCGAATGCACCGGCGATCACCCTGGATTGTTCCCGCCTGCTCTCCGATCCCCTTGGGAAACCTCGACGAGTACGCTTCCCGCGAAAACCCAAAGCCGCCACGCTGTACGCACAACCACCTTCCAGGCAAAAAGTGCACACACAGCGTCCGCAAAGTGACCAGTCCTGGACACACCCTGCCGGGTAACCCCGGCAGCTAATTGGCGGCTCTGCGACAGTCGGTCACGAGCCTTCCACGATCCGGTGGACGTTCACGCTCAGTTCCCGCAGTATCGGTTAACAAGATCTCCGCTTCCGAAGCGAAACCGTGAGCCTGCTCTCGCCTTGCCCGGCAGACCACTTCACGAAAACCAGCTTGTCCCCCAGTACCTTACTTCCCTCCGGCATCGGACTCTCGAATTCGTAGCCCGCGAAATCGCCCCAGATCGCCAGCCCGCTCGGCACCGCTTTGCAGGCGCGGGTCACGATCTCGAAAACCCAGCGGCCGGCGTCCGGATCGTAGTCGCGGCGTACGAACTGCGAAGCGGGCAGCGGTTCCTCCGGGTACACGTGATTGCCGTCCACCGGGTACTGCGCGCGGTAGTCGCGAATCGACACCGGGTCCAGTCGGTTGTGAACGAACACGAGCTGGCATTCGCTGTCGTAGTAGAAGAACGTCCGCGGCCATCTGGCATCGGCGGGTGGCTTGGGTCGGCGGAAGTAGTCGAAATAGTAGTAGTCCACGCGATCCACGGGAATCTGGTCGGACACAAAGTACGTGGGCAACGTGCGCCCCTGGGCCACTTCGCGGTAGCGCTTCACCGCCTCCGGCATCGTGAGGACTTCCACACCGGGCTCCCCGGAGACCCACTCGAAGAACGCGTCGAGCATTTCCGCCGTGTCCTCGATCTGCTCCGGCGTGTACGCACGGCAGGCGTCGGAGTACTCCATCTCGTGGGCTTCCTGGTGGAACATGATGTAGAGAAACTCGTTCCACGCCGCGTTCTCACGGTAGACGCGGAAGAGCTCTTTCCAGTACCCGATGTCACGGCCGTGGAAGATGTCCGCCCGCTGGATGTCGTTCGGATCGGTCGAAAAAGCGGAAGTACCGCGCGAGTGGTACGAGTTGGTCAGATCCACGCTGAGCCAGTGCACACCCACCAGCTTCCCCGGGTACTGCGCCGGGCAACGAAACGAATGTCGGGAAGCGTAGAACGCATTGAACGGCACGCCGCAATCGGTGGCGCCGTCCACATCCTCCTGCTCCCAGCAGAAGCCCCACAGTGCTTCGAAACCCAGATCCTCGAGCGCCGCAATGAGTTGATTCGACTTGTGCAACGTGGCCGCCGTCTTCAGTGGCGCCGACCAGGGCAAAGCCACCTCCACTCGCTTCCTCTCGCGGGACAACACCTCGGCTATTTCCTCCGCACTGCCCTCCTGAAACAACCTCCGGTGCTGTGTGACGGGAATGCGGTATTCGTCTCGCGGAAGACTGGCGGGATCCCCCGGGCCCAGTTCCGCGGGTTTCGTCCACAGCGTGACACTGTCCCCCCACTCGCGGTGGTAGCGATCGAACAGATCCCGCATTTCCTCCGCGCCCTTCCCGTTGGTGATCCACGAGACGGGCAAGCCGTGCCGATGCGCCAGCTCCGCCATTCGTTTCACGCCTTCGCGCGGAGCCCCGTAGCCCCACAGCTCGTTCACGAATGCAGCCGTGGATTGCACGATCAGAGTGAGAACAGCCACGTCGCTTGCTCCTCGTTCGGCTTTCAGGAGGTCGCTCGCCGAACCGACTCAGTCCAACTGGACAGCCGCACCGCGACCCACACTCGAACCACTGCGACCGCACGAATCAGCCCGTTGTCCCCCAGCTCAAACAAAATGGGCGCTTCGAACACCGGCGCCCGAATGTCAATCTCTCCCAGCACGCTCAATTTCACTGGTCAGCCTGTAAAGGCCGGTCGGTGACACCCCCACTTCGGGGACGCGGCGAGTCTCCTCGAAAAACTGAAATACGGGCACGAGGCTTCGCCAAAACCGGATAAGTTCCGGATTCTCC
>CAYXFI010000505.1:0-2792 GCA_964464205.1 uncultured Cytophagia bacterium | reverse complement strand
TTTTTCGCCGGAGTGGCAGAGTTGGAGGAGAATCTACCAGAGATTGGTGAGGCCCATGGGGCGGTGGTAATCATCCGGCTCCGCGACCGGGACGAAGTGGGCAGCACGTTCATCCGCGCCATCGAGCGTTACACAAGGTCGCTCCAGGCACAGGGCAACCAATTGATGCTGGAGGGTCTGAACGAACGGGTGCTGGAGCAGTTGGAAAAGACCGACCTTCTCGATCTGATCGGCGAGGAGAACGTTTTCCTGGGTCAACCGCAGTTTGGCGCGGCCCTCAGAAAGGCCCTGGCCGCCGCCGAGGATAGGATAGCAGGAGATGATGAGAACACGGATTGAAAGCTGCGGTTTGTGGTGCATTGTCTGTGCCTTCCAGCAATGTCGGTTACGTTTGCTTCCCAATATGCGCGGAGCATCCAGTTGCCTGAACAGCCTCCCACAACCCTGGGACTGTTCCCCAGAGGATGACAAGGAAGCACTGCTAGTCCACTTGGGCCCAAATAGGACAACGATTTGACTTCAGGAGCGAATTGGGGTGAAGTATGCTCAATTCTATGAAAGACTCCACTGAAAAAAGGTCGCTCCTTGCCCAATCGCGGGCAGGGATGGTATGATAGCGCCACCTCGTACGATTGAGGAGTGGCCCATGTTCGTAGCAAACAATCGACATCTGCAGATGCCCTTGATCAGCAGCCTGGATTCTCTGCCGAAGAAGATCCGGAGGCGATTGGAGACCTCCTGGGCAGTCACCTTCTACAACCAGATCTTTGTGCGCATAGATGAAAGCTGCTTCGCGGTGCTCTATTCGGACGAACCCTCTCGCCCCAACATTCCCATCAACGTCCTGGTGGGTCTGGAGATTCTCAAGTCGGGCTTTGGCTGGAGCGACGAGGAGATGTACGATCATTTCTGCTTTGATCTTCAAGTGCGCCGCGCCCTGGGCTATCGAGACCTGGGCGAAGGTCACTTCGAGCTACGCACGGTGTACAACTTCCGCCAGCGCCTCAGCCAGCACATGCAAGAGACGGGCGAGAACCTGTTTGAGCAGGTCTTTGAGCAGATCACCGATGAACAACTTGCCGCGTTCCAGCTCAAGACCGACAAACTGCGCATGGACAGCACCCTGATCGCCAGCAACATCCGGGAGATGACCCGGCTGCAACTGCTGGTCGAGGTGTTGCAACGAACGCACCGGATGCTGAAAGAGGAAGACCAGCAGCAGTACGCCGAAGCGTTTGCACCCTATCTCAAAGGGAGTTCGGGCCAATACATCTATCACCTCAAGACCGGGGATGTGGCCGAGCACCTGCAGGGCATTGGCGAGTTGATGGCCCAACTGACAGACGAATTGGCAGCGCGCTATGGCGATGAGCCAGCCTCCCGAGTCCTGCAGCGCGTGTTTCAGGAACACTTCCACATCGACGAGGCGGCGCTTGGTCCCAAGACCGGGGAAGAGCTGAAAGCCAACAGCCTGCAGTCGCCCGACGATTGGGAAGCGACCTACCGCCAGAAGCGCGGCAAAGAGCACAAGGGCTATGTGGCCAACGTGACCGAGACGTGCAACCCCGAGAACGAGTTGCAGTTGATCGTCAAGGTCCAGACCGAACCGAACAACACCGACGATGCCGCCATGCTGGACGAGGCGTTGCCTGAGCTCAAAGAACGCACGGACGTGGATGAGATGCACACCGATGGCGGCTACAACAGCCCTGACGTCGATCAGACGATGCGCGAGTTGGGCATAGCACAGATTCAGACGGCCATTCGCGGTCGCAAACCCTCGACCGAGAAGCTGAAACTGGATCGCTTTGCCTGGGAACTCGACGACGAGCGCCGACCTCAGGCCGTCACCTGTCCTCATGGACAACGAGCCAAGGTGACACCGGGACGCAAGGACGAACACTACCGCGCCGCCTTCGGAGTAGCGGGTTGTGAAGGCTGTCCCTTCCTCGATTCGTGTCCGACAGCACCGCTCAAACGCACCCCCGAGCGAGTGTTGCGCTTTTCGCAGCAAAATGTCGACCTGGCCTTGCGTCGCCAACGAAGTGCTGAAGCGCGGGCGAGCGGGCAAAACCTACGTCCAGCGGTCGAAGCCACCGTTCGCTCAGTCAAACATCCCTTTGATAATGGTAAGGTGCCGGTTCGCGGTCAACCCCGCGTGAGTATGGTTGTGCTGGCCTCAGCCGCTATGAGCAATTTGCGGCGGATCCATCGATTTCTGGCCAAAAAACCGGCCCAGGAAGCGGAAAAGGGCCGCCAAAGAGGAAGAAAGGACGATACCGCCGAGTCCGCATCTTCTCTTCTTGGTTCCCTTTGGCGCCAAGTCCAAGTCCTCTTGCGCATGGTTAGCCCGATCCAACTCGCTCAGGTTGTTGGAGACCGCTAGTTGTTTCAGCAGAGTCAAGAATCACTTCTGCTGACCGCCGTTTCGGAAGATCACATCACCCCCTCCACCTCAGAGCGCAGGTGACGTCAGGCCATCGCAGTCTAGCGTGTGGGAGTGGACACGTTTAGACACGTTTCCATCGGAATATGTAGCAACAGCCTTGGTTCGAAATCCGACAGAGCTTGCCTTCTCGCAGCAAGGGTGATATAATCTGCCGTACCAGCCGATCCAAAGGGTCAAGGATCGGCCCAGAGTCTGAAGGAGACAGCAGGATGGCAAAGGAAGTGCTTTTTCTGGTGGAGGATGCGGCCGAAGGAGGATATGTCGCACGTGCCTTGGGCTATTCCATCTTTACCGAAGCTGATTCATGGGAGGATCTCAAGAGCGCGATACGAGATGCCGTGCA
>CAYXFI010000504.1:0-2793 GCA_964464205.1 uncultured Cytophagia bacterium | reverse complement strand
TCTGCCCCCTTCGGAGGATCCGGCCCCCTGGGACCTATGCCGCGCAGGGCGCGGGGCGAATCCGCGGTCGGCGCTATGTGACTCCACCTCCCATCCGGGCGACCTCCGGGACGCGCGGAAGCGCGTCCCTCCGAACTTGGGTGGGGCTTCCCTGCTTGGGGGTCCGGCTCCTGCCGGACCTACGCGCTGCCAGGACGCGCAGAAGCGCGTCCCTCCGAACTTGCGTGGCGCGCCCTGCGCGTGCGGCGATGGATGCGCCGTAGACGGAAGCGTCCCGCGAACGGCGGGGGAATTCCCGCCTTTCTGTCCCTCGCGCGTCGCCGCAGGCGGGCGGAACAGCCCGGCCTGGGGCTGCGTCGATTCGTCGCCGCGATGGCACGGGCGCCGCCCGGCAATCGCCTTGACAAAGAGTGGCCCGTTTCGTAAGTTGCTGCGATTTTTCGGGAGGTTCCCGTCCAACGCCCGGCGGGATGAGGAGAATGGCGAGCATAGAACTCAGCGTCATCATCGTCAGCTACAACGTCAGGGATTTCTTGGAGCAGTGCCTCATCTCGCTGCAGAGCTCCCTGGAAGGCATCGAGCACGAAGTGTGGGTGGTGGACAACGCCTCCACCGACGGCAGCGCGGGGATGGTCCGCCGGCGCTTTCCGTGGGTCAAGCTCATTGAAAACCGCGAGAACGTCGGGTTCGCTCGCGCCAACAACCAGGCGCTGCGGCGTGCCGCAGGCCGCTACGTCTGCTTGCTGAATCCGGATACCCTGGTGAAGACCGACACCTTCACCAAGCTCTTAGATTTTCTCCGGGAGCATCCGGATGCCGGAATGGTGGGGTGCAAAGTGCTGAATCCGGACGGCACCCTGCAACTGGCTTGCCGGCGCAGCTACCCTACGCCGTGGGTGGCCTTCACGCGTCTGGTGGGGCTGAGCCGGCTCTTTCCCCGGAGTCGCCTGTTCGGACGCTACAACCTCACCTACCTGGATCCGGACGAGATTCACGAGGTGGAGGCCATCTCGGGCTCGTTCATGCTGTTCCGGGCCGAAGCGGCTCAGCAGGTGGGCCCGCTGGACGAGTCGTTCTTCATGTACGGCGAAGACTTGGATTTCTGCTACCGCTTTCGCGAAGCGGGGTGGAAGATCTTCTACGTACCCACGACTCACGTGGTGCACTTCAAGGGGGAGAGCTGGAAACGGAGCGAGCTAGACCGCTTGCGTCATTTCTACCAGGCGATGCGCCTGTTCGTGCGCAAGCACTTCCACCGCCGGTACGGTGTGCTAGCGGTCTGGATGCTCACCCTGGCGATCTGGGTCCGAGCCGCTTTTTCCGTGATCGCGAGAGGGCTTCGCCGCGTGACTCTACCCCTCGTAGATCTGGCGTTCATGAACCTCTCGCTGGCGCTCGGCCAGGTGCTGCGTTTCGGCGGTCTGATGCACTTCCGCAGCTACCTGGTGGTGGATGCCGTGTACTCCGCGGTCTGGCTCCTGTGCCTCTACAGCACGGGGGTTTACGGCCGCTTTCGGTTTTCAGTGGTTCGCGCGGGGTCAGCGGTCCTGACGGGCCTGCTGATCAACGCTACCTTCACATACTTCTTCAAACAATACGCCTTTTCGCGCGCCGTCGTCCTGTACGCCGGTCTGTTCAATCTCGTGTTCCTGATGGGGTGGCGGGTGCTGGCCCTGGCGTGGTCGCGGCGCACGGGCCGGGATCACCGGGGGCGCAGGTCGCTCTTTGGCCGGAAGACTCTGATCGTGGGCGACGCTGCCTCCGGCGGGGCCATCGTGGAGCGGCTTCATGCGCGGGCCGATGGGCTTTACGATATCGCCGGGCTGGTGAGCCCGAACGCCGACGAAGTGGGCGAGAAGGTGGCGGGGGTACCGGTGGTGGGCACGCTGGACCAGATCGGCGAGATCATCCACCGGGAGCGCGCCGAAGAGGTCGTCTTCGCGACCGACAAGATCTCCTACGATCAGATTCTCACGGTGATCAGCGGCGCCGCGGGGACGGGAGTCTCCTTCAAGCTGGTGCCGGACAATTTCGAGGTGATCATCGGCAAAGCGAGCATCGACAGGATCGAGCAGCTGCCGATGGTCGACCTGGAGTACCGGCTGTACACGCCGCCCAATCCCGTGCTCAAACGGGGATTCGATCTGGCGCTATCCTTCGGACTGCTCGTCCTCGGGGCGGTGCCGTACGGGCTTGCCAGCTTGTTCTGGTCGCGGAGGACCGTGGTGAGCTACCGGGACAGCACGGGCGGGGTGCGGCGGATCCGCGTGCCCGCGGAAGGTCCGCGCTGGTACCGGGCCTATCCTCTGCTCCTCGAGATTTTCAAGGGGAAGGTCAGTTTCGTCGGGCGGGAGATGTCGGAAGAGCCGACGACGGACGGAGCGTTGCGCGTGAAGCCGGGCGTCACCGGGCTGGTGCAACTGTACGGTGGCTCGGGTCTGTCCACGGAAGAGCGGGAGCGCTACCACCTGTATTACGTGCGAAACTACTCGCTCCTGCTGGACATTGAATTGCTGTTGCGAGCTCTGGTCGCTTGAAAGACCGACTCGCCGCGGCAAACGATCGGAACTGGTGAGGGAGGCGACTCCCCTTTTCACTATCGGGCTCTGGAGACGGCCAGATGGGTTTCGTGCTGGACTTCGAAAAGCCGATCGTCGAGCTGGAGAGGCGCATCCAGGAGATGCGCGATCTCTCGGACAGCCAGAACTTGGAGCTGCGCGAGGAGATCGAACGTCTCGAGGCTAAAGCGCAGAAGCTGCGGAAGGAGATATACTCCAAACTGACCCGCTGGCA
>CAYXFI010000503.1:0-2798 GCA_964464205.1 uncultured Cytophagia bacterium | reverse complement strand
AATTCAAACGTGCCGCTCTCCGGCGCGACCAGCTTGCCCGTCCACCGGACCGAAAAGCTGTCGGCAGGTACTTTGGGATCCGGCGCCCGGTCGTGCCAATCGAAATCCACGACGGAATCGATCCGAACCAGAACCGGCTCACCTTTCAGGTCGCGGTCGGCAAAGTACTCAGCGCGCAGGCCATGCTGGCCCGGCTTGCCACCAGCGGGGATCAGCCACTCCGAAGGAACGGTCGGCAGCTCCTTCCGCTTGAACTGGACCCCGCGCGCAAAGCGCACCTGCACGCGGTCGCCCACACGGCGCTTGATTCCCTCGAGCGGCGAGACGGCGTAGAAAGGCCGCTGAATCCCGCTCCCGCCCCCGTACAGACGGGCCACGTCACCATTGGGGCCAATCACGGCGATCGAACGCAGTTTGCTTGCGTCAAGGGGCAAGAAGTCTTCCTGGTTCTTCAGCAGGACGATCGCCTTGCGCGCTACCTCGAGCGCCAGGGCCGCGTGACCGGTCGTGTCGATCGTCGTGCTGTCGCCGGGTGTGTGCTCGCGGTCCATCAAACCGAGCTGGAAGATTACCCGGAGAATCCTGCGTACTTTGTCATCAATTAGCTCTTCCGGAACCCGCCCCTTCCCCACCGCCGCGACGAGATCGCCGAAATACTTCCCCGTTGGCATCTCGAGGTCCAGCCCGGCCAAAGCCGTGGGCACGGTGCTGTGAACCGCTCCCCAGTCCGACATGGCGATCCCGCGGAAGCCCCACTCGTTCTTCAGCACGTCCGTGAGCAAATACTTGTTCTCGGCGCAGTAGTAGCCGTTGACCCGATTGTACGCGGCCATGATGGCCCCGGTACCCGCCTCCACCGCCGCCCTAAATGCGGGAAAGTAGATCTCCCGGAGCGCCCGTTCCGGCACCCGAGCGTCGACGTCGAAACGGTTCCATTCCTGATTGTTGGCCACGTAGTGCTTCGTACAGCAAATCACGTTTTGACTCTGTACTCCCTGAATGTAGGCCACGGCCATCCGGGACATCAGGTAGGGATCCTCACCGAAGCTCTCGAAGGTCCGGCCACCGAAAGGCACCCGTGCGATGTTGATGCAGGGGCCGAGCAGCACGTCGCAGCCCAGGGTGTACGTTTCGCGGCCGATCGCCTCCCCGACACGGCGAATCAGCTCGTCATCGAAAGTAGCGGCCATCGCGATGCAGGCTGAGAAATTGGTTCCGCGGCCGCCCCGGTTCGGGCCAAGGGGACCGTCCGTCATGCGCAGAGGCGGAATCCCGAGTCGCTCGATCGGAGTGGTCGTGAAGCCAGTCCCTCCGAGCAACTCCACCTTCTCCTGCAGCGTCATCCGACCGAGCAGATCTTCGACTCGCTGCTCAACCGGAACCCGAGGATTCTTGTAGACAGGCTTAGAACAACCGACCGCGATCGTCAGTAGCAACCCCGCGAGGACTACGCCTGCCGAGACGCGCGGTAGCTTCATGGACACCTCCTCTCGAACGTTTGAGTCACGATTCCTGCTCACGTGCTTCTGGCCGGGCGACTGGACTGAAACGGAAACGTGCCAGACACGTCTCCCCGCGCCTGGCACGTTCAGTTCACGAATCGCTCGGCCATGTGAGCGAAGGAAACCGACTAGCGCACAACGAGTTTGCCCATCAACCGGATGTCTCGAGATGAGCTTCCCACAAGTACTTCAAACTCACCCGGTTCGACCACCCAGCGCCGGGCCGCTTCGTCGTAGTAAGCCAGGTCCCGAATTCGCAAGGGGATCTCCACGGACTTGGCCTCTCCCGGTTCCAGATGCACCCGGGCCAATCCTTTCAGTTCTTTGGGTGGCCGCGGCACGCTCGCCTCTACGTCGTGCACGTACAGTTGCACAACCTCGTCTCCCGCTCGCTCGCCCGTGTTCCTCACCAGAAGTCGGACCCTGACCTCACCGTCTTGGGCCACTTCTTCCGGCTCGATTTGTAAATCGCTGTACGCGAACGTGGTGTACGACAGGCCGTGACCGAAGGGAAAGAGCGGCTCGATGCCCTTTTCGTCGAACCAGCGGTAGCCGACGAAGATACCCTCACGGTACTCGGCGGAATCCTCGGCTCCAGGGTACGTGGCGTAAGCGGGACAGTCCTCCCACCGGCGTGGGAACGTTAGCGGCAATTTCCCGGAAGGATTCACGTCGCCGAACAGAACATCGGCGATCGCGTTCCCGCCTTCCTGGCCCGGATACCAGGCTTCGAGCACCGCGGGCACGACGCCGATCCAGTCGGCCATCAGTACCGGAGTGCCGTTATACAGCACCACCACGGTGTTCTTGTTCGCAAAACCGACCGCCTTGATCAGCTCCGCCTGCTTCTCGGGGAGCTCCAATCGCTCGCGGTCGTGGCCTTCGCCCTCCAGGTCCTTCCGGAGCCCACAGCACAGAACGACGGCATCGGCCGTCTGCGCAGCCTTCACCGCTTCCCCAAGCTGATCTCCTTCTTCCGCCTTCTTGATTCCGAATCGGATCTTCGCGTAGCCGATGTTCTCGAACATCTCGAGGCGCACTTCGTACCGATGCCCGGCCTGTAGCGGGATGAACTCCGAGATGAGCCGGCCCGCGTCTGTCACTCGCCACTTTTCGATCACCAGTTTCCCGTCCAGGTACAAGCGGCAACCGTTGTCGGAACGCACGCCCACCTCGTACATCCCGGATTCGGGTACCTCGAGCCAGCCCGTCCAGCGCGCCGAAAAGCTGTCGGCCTGGACCACGCCCGGCTCCGGCGAGCTGTCGTGCCAGTCGAAGTCGATCACTGCATCCACC
>CAYXFI010000502.1:0-2799 GCA_964464205.1 uncultured Cytophagia bacterium | reverse complement strand
CCACTGGCGTGCGCTTGCTGGGTCGTATCGCATTGCTCACGCGTGCCAGATTTGCGCGGCGGTCTTGGTAACCGTCATTCTGTTTCCCAACGTGCTGTGGCCCCAGTCCCTGGTGATCAACGAGTTCCTGGCCTCCAACCGCAATACAATCCAGGACGCGGACGGCGACTCACCTGACTGGATCGAGCTCTACAATCTCGGCAACAAGGCTGTGGACTTGGCAGGCTTCGGCCTGACCGACGATCCTGCGGAACCGCACAAATGGACTTTCCCATCTGTCTCAATCTCTCCCGGAGGATATTTGCTTGTGTGGGCTTCGGGCAAGGACCGGACTTCACCCGAGCTGCACACGAACTTCAAGCTGAGCGCCGATGGCGAGACGGTTGCACTGTACGATCCACAGGGGAACCTTGTCGATCGCGTCGATTTCGGGGTGCAGAGCGCTGACATCTCGATGGCGCGCATACCGGACGGATCGGGGGATTTTCGCCTGACCGCTCACCCCACGCCGGGTACTCCAAACGTGTACAGCGATCCCGGGGGCAGAGAGATAACCATCATCTACCCCAACGGAGGCGAAACTCTGAAAGCAAACACCGAATGCTACATCCGGTGGCGTTCGTCCGGTAATGTGGGCAAGATTCGCCTCGACTATTCGGTGGATGGCGGATCTTCGTGGATCGTCCTAGACGAGAGTACTCCCGACGACGGTCAACGCAGCTGGACGGTGCCTAACCAACCTTCCAATCGCTGCCTCGTCCGTGCGGTGAGTCTTCTGGATACGCTCATCAGGGATCAGAGTGACGGATATTTCCAGATCGAGGCGGCCGAGCGAGGTCACCCGATCGTGATCAACGAACTGCTGGCGGCCAACAGAAGTACGTTGCAGGACGCGGATGGCGACTACTCGGACTGGTTCGAACTCTACAATCCTTTGAGTTACGCGGTTGACCTATCTGGCTACGGTGCCACGGACGATCCTTCCCGGCCTTTCAAGTGGCGCTTTCCGTCGGTCACCATTCCGCCCGCAGGATACTTGCTGGTGTGGGCTTCCGGAAAGGACCGCCGCGACGGTGAACTGCACACCAATTTCAAGCTCAACGCTGACGGCGAGTATCTGGGGCTCTTCGGACCGGACGGCGGGGTAGTCGATGAGACTCCGTTTGGCCAGCAGTTGGCCGATGTCTCGCTCGCCCGCATCCCCAACGGCAGCGGGGACTTCGTTCAAACGGCAAGACCTACTCCCGGAGCAGCGAACGAATTCGCCGAGGTAGTTACCGGCACACTGGAGTTGATCTTTCCCAACGGCGGTGAGGAGCTGTGCATCGGTAGTACTGTGAAGATCCGCTGGAGTAGCACGGGGCAAATCGACGCGGTCAAACTCGAGTATTCGTTCGATGGCGGCAACTCCTGGAAGCTGCTGGACGGGAGAGTGGACAATGACGGCAGCAAAAGCTGGACGGTCCCCAACATCCAATCGGATCGCTGGAAAATCCGCATCTCCGCCCTGCAATCCCCTGAAATTCACGACGTGAGCGACGGTTCTTTCAAAACGCGTCCGCCGAGAAGGCTCACCGACGACGTTGTCATCAACGAATTCATGGCCCTCAACGAGGAAACAACAACGGACGAGGACGGAGATCCATCTGATTGGATAGAGATTTTCAACCGAGGTAACAGCCCCGTGAATCTTCGAGGCTATTTCCTCACGGACAATCTCCTCGATTTGAACAAGTGGCGTTTCCCAGATGTCGTATTTGGAGCCGGGCAGTTCTTGGTAGTGTGGGCCTCCGGGAAGAACCGAAAATCGGGCGAATTCCACACAAGCTTTCGACTGGACAAAGACGGTGAGTATCTGGCTCTTGTGAACCAAGACAATGATATCGTGGACGAAGTCTATTTCAACCAGCAGTACAAAGACGTTTCGGAAGCGAGGATGCCCGATGGCTCAGGCGACTTCACCCTCACGATGACGCCAACGCCGGGGAAACCGAACCAGCTTCGGAGGCCACGCCAAGGCTCCCTGGTCATTCAGCCTCAAAGCGGGATCTACTCTGGACCGGTGGCGGTCACCATAACCGCCAATCTGGACAACGTCACGATACGGTACACGAAGAACGGCGCTGCGGTCACCGCATCTTCCCCAGTGCTCCACGGGGACCTTGTGCTCGAAAGGACGACGATACTCCGTGCAAGAGGCTACGACGACGACGTTCCGGTGACACCTGAGGTTAGCGCTTTCTATCTAGTGGACTTCCAGTGTCACTTGCCAGTGCTGTCCATTGCGACAGATGAGCGGAATCTTTACGGACCTTCCGGCATATTCACAAACTACGATCGACGGGGCAGGCAGTGGGAAGTCCCTGCCGCTGTAGATTTCATTGAACCTGAGGGAGGCGGCTTTAGCATTCTGGCCGGGCTAAGGATACAAGGGCAGCACTCAAGGAAATACCCCAAAAAATCTATGAGACTATACTTCCGTAGCGAGTATGGGAAAGGCAAGCTTGACTACCGAGTATTCCCCGACCTGGATATCGAGAAATTCGATGTCCTAGTAGTACATGCGGGCGGATCTGAGGACCAGTACTACTCTGGCCGCCGTTGGACTCTCTTGCGCGATCCTCTCATGCACAGGCTCTTGCGAAAAATGGGCGGTTTCGCCTCCGCCAGCCGTCCAGTCCTGCTCTTTCTCAATGGCGAGTTCTTCGGCATCTACTTTCTCAGGGAACGAATCGACAAACACTACTTGCGGGACCACTGCGGGATTGAGGAATCCGATCTCCTGAAGTGGCATCATCG
>CAYXFI010000501.1:2257-2818 GCA_964464205.1 uncultured Cytophagia bacterium | reverse complement strand
ATTCCGCGGGAACGTTGCTTTCGCTTCAGACCGCCAAGCAGATCAATTTCGATGTGCGGCATCCCTTCGTGTTTCGTTTCCTAGCGCCGGCGCCCAGCACGACGCAGTGGCTGGAGAACTGGCCGGAGTACCGAATCGTAGGATACGTGGTGCCTACTGAGCGCGTGGGGGACAGCTTGAGGTGCGTTCTCTTGCTACAGCAGGGGCTAGGGACCGAAGGCCACTTCCCGTCCAAGGTCTTCACTTGCAAGCGAATCACTCTGACGCGGGAAGAACCGCTCCGAGTGATCTTGTTCACCCCTGAAATGGGAGTCACCATTCGCTCCAGCTCGGGGGAAGAAGAATTCTTTACCTTGAAGAAGATTCTCAAGGGGAGACGGGAAGAACTATTCATCACAGCGTATTTCTGACGGCCGGTGCCGACCGTGCTCCAGACCACTCCGCATCGATCCCGGTTGCATTGGCAGGGAATGTGTGGCCTTCAGGTGCCGCAAGGGGTTGTTTGGGACGGACAAAGTTCGATCTCCGTGTTCCCGAAGCTTTGTACCGTAGTTGAGCTCC
>CAYXFI010000501.1:0-2247 GCA_964464205.1 uncultured Cytophagia bacterium | reverse complement strand
GCTCCGGTGGGCCGTTTTCAGGCACAGACATGCTGGGTGAATTGGGCGAGCAAGGCGCAACAGCCGATGTGGCCTGGTGGTGTCCGTGTTCACGTATGGACGGGCATCGAGGACCGAAAAGGAGGGACCGCTTGCGCCTGGGCCTGCGGTCCCTCGGTCGTCGTTCTGCGATAGTCGGGTCAGGTCAGGGCCATTTGAGCTCTAGGGGTTCACCTCTACTCGGCTTGGTCACTTGAGTAGGATGGCCTTCTTCGTTTGAACCTTGCCACCCTCTGTTCTCACTACGTACATGTAGGTTCCTGACGGAACGCTCATTCCATCCTCATCGGTTCCATCCCAAACGACAGTGTGCCGACCTGGACCCTGCACTTTGTCCAGCAGTGTTTTCACTTTTCGCCCTTGCAGGTCGAAAATTTCCACGCTCACCCTTTCTTCGGTTCCGAGATCGTAGGCTATTGTCGTCGAAGGATTGAAAGGGTTGGGGTAGTTTTGGTAGAGGGAGAAACCGTCCAACGTGTTCAGCAAATTCGCCCCTAGGGTCCCTGTTACCTCGTTCCAATCAACCATGCCGCCTCTGACAAGCTTGACGTACTTGAACCAGGCATCGCCCTCGCCTGGCCACGATACGAGGAACAATTCGAGGAACGCGCCAGGCAAGTGGAGATGCTTTATTTCAAGCTCAAGCTCAATGTCCTCCTCAGGCGCAGCAGCCGAAGTTGAGACTTGTTCACCCCAATTACCTCCCCGCAAGGTTGCGCCGGCGCCAGTTCCGATAGGAAAACTCGAATGGTGCAGACCGATGAGTATTTTGTCACCAGGAAAGAGGACAGTACGGATCTCTGTGAGTAGTCTAACGGAACATGGAGCTCCGCTCACTCTGAAATGTGCGCTTCCACCGTATTCCGGCGACCACTCGACCGTACCTTGACCCACCGGGATATCGTCCAATCGGTTTTCGTAGACGGTGAACCAACCGCCTATGTTGGTTTCGAATTCGGGGTTCAGTACGAAGAACAGCTGGTAGCCCTGTGGCTGGCCCATCGAAGGGCGCGGGGTCGCCCACGGGCCCAAGACGAGCGCGAGGATCACGACGATAGTATGTCCGTGACGGTTCAGCATCTTTAGCCCCTCCATCGTTTCTGCAAATTCCAGTTCCGGATGGCTTGTCAACGGATCGCACCTAGCCCCAAGGTTCTCCGGATTCCCCACAGACCTAGGCAACGCTTTTGGGCCGGAGGCGTCGAGCTCCCTAAGACACTCTGAGCTTGCAGCAACACGTAGCAGGCAAAGGGCGGTGCCTGACCCCCCTTCTACGCGCCGCCACACAAAGCTCGCCTGCCAAAGCGGCCATGGTCCGGGAGGGGCCAGGAAACCTGACGACATCTCCTGCCGGGACCTGCATCTGCTCTGGGGGAGCGCGTTGTGCTACGGGAGTCATTTTCGCCTGTGCCAATGTCGAGAAACGTCGTCCGATCCAAGAGGAGGTTGTCTGCTCACGTGTGAGGGTGTCCGGAAAAATCTCTTCTCATCCCGACTAGTTCAACGGCCCCCTTCGTATTTTCCGCACTATCAACGGGACCCATGCGTTGCCCGCGAAATCCTGCATTTCCCGCAACGGTGATGCATCTCAGCCATTCCCGTGGAAGTCGGGGGATGGCAACCGCGGTGCCTTGCGCCTACTCCAACTCGCTCATCCCCCGGTTCGCCAAGGGCAACCCGTATGCCATGCAGTCCGATTTGTGAGAGCGGCCACAAACTGGGCGACCAGTGCCCGGCCTGCACAGGGCGGTTTCCAGAACGGCGATGTCACTAACCCAATGATTCTTATGAGCTTCTGCCAACTCTCTTTTGCCCATTTGTCTTTGACGCCATCGGTCAGCCCCTTCCCGGTTGCCGCGTTGGGGGCCAGCCGACCGTGTCAGCATTGACACAACTTATTCCGATCAATGTGTACGTTCTGCCACAAAGGAGTGATTGGGTTCCCAGTCTGGCGCGGTCGACTCCGAACTTCGGTGCAGGCGTGCCGAACCTTCTGCGAAGTTTCTTCGTTACAAAGACAAACCCGCCGTGAAACACGGAGTCCGACCCTGGGCTTGATCACCCGCTAGTTTCCGAGCATTTCACCGGCACCGTTCACCAGCCCGCTCGCGGTTCGGAGAGGCACTTTGAGCGCCGAAGCAAACGGAGTCCACTCGGAGAAACTCACCCGCGGCGTCCGCACCCTCCGCGGAGATCCGAAGAAAGCCG
>CAYXFI010000500.1:0-2826 GCA_964464205.1 uncultured Cytophagia bacterium | reverse complement strand
GGTCGTGTCCGGTACCACGGCGAAACCGCCGAAACCTCTCACGGAAGCGCTCACGACTCTCGCCGTGCGGTCCACCTCGTTTCCCACGTAGGCCCAGCGGTCGTCGGCGACGTAGTACCAGGCCAGCTTGCGTAGGGGCAGTGTTTGAGCCCTAGGTACGCGCCAGGAGATCTGCACCCCGCGGCGCAGGGGTACGTCCTCGGGCAAAAGGCGAACGACCGGGCTCACCGGGCCTTCCCGGTCCGCGAAAGTGCTGGATGAATCTACGAAGACTTCGGCGTAGAAGGTTCGGTACCCCGCGCGGGACGGCGCTCGGACGGTGATCCCGGCTTCTCGGAGATCAACGTTCGCCGGTCGGGGCCCGAACCGGTGCAGCGTGAAGGGTCGGCGCAAAACAGTATCGGGTAGCCATACCGTCCATTGCCCCTTCACCACATCCTCTTCCGGGTAGGGCCAGGCAGCGATCCAAGTGTCCGGTCCGATTTGGGTCAGTCGCAGGACTTGTTCGTTTTGCTTTTCCACTTGGACTCGCAGTTCGGGCGAATCCCACGTTCGTGCCCGCACTTCGACTCGAGCGAAGTCTTCGTACCAGTCAACCAGCAAACGGGGGTGGTGGTTAGACCCCACAACAGCCGGCTCGGGCGGCGAAGCCTGAGGCGGTCCTGCTCCGGGAGGCGCGACAAACACGGGGATTTCCACAGTGCACTCGTTTCCCTGGAAGTCGTAGACCACGACGCGGAGCTCGTGGTCGCCCTCGTGGGCTACGGTCGCCTGCGTGAGTCGGCCCAGCCAGGTCTCCCCGCGCCGACTTGACTCGGGGTACGCCTTCTGCCCCGCCCAGATGACACCTGCCCCCGGACCGAAATCGCCGTAGAACCCCAGCGTGTTGGCGGGGTCAACGAAAAGACGGTAGTAAATGTCTCCGGTGCGAACCTTCAGTCTGAGATCGCGGTCGAGCTGGATCAGGCGCGTCTCCGCGTAGGAGAAGCGGTCGTACCTGCTCGCGAATAGCAGTTGCTGATCCAGATAGAGGCGCAGTCCGTACGGAGCGATCCTGTTTCGAGCATCGTCGGTGCCGTCGCTGGCAGAAACTGCCAGATACACTGGGCCCCAAATCTGAATCACCTCAGGTACCCGATACGCTGAGCTGCTTGTCCGCTGCACTGGAAAAACCTGCGGCGCCACGTCCCCGTTCACGCGGGCCCAGTGCGCCAGGGGCACGAATCCCACGTAGCTCACTTGCGGTGGCACGTGATCACGCACAGTGAAGCCTCGCAACATGGGGTTCACCGGTCGATTGCGCGCGTCGCGAAGCTCAAAGTGGAGATGAGGATACCCGACGCCAGTGTCGCCAGTGAAAGCGATGACTTGGCCTGCTCGCACTCGATACTTCCCGGCCGGGAACTCCAGCGTCACGCTGTAGCGCATCCGCCGTCGTTGCTCCGCACAAACCAGGCGCTCGAGCCAGGAGGCGAAACCGGAGAGATGGGCGTACACAGCGATTTCCCCCGTGTCCAGCCGCTGGTAGATCACCTTCCCGTAGCCGAAGGGGCTCACCCGCACCTTCCAAATGCTACCCGGCCCGACGGCGAACACTTTGTACCCGGTGCGGCCCCACGTTTTCACATCGAGTCCAGCGTGGAAGTGACCGGGCCTGTACTCGCCAAAGCTCGAAGACAGGGCCCGACTCGCGTCCGTGGGCCACACGAAATCCGTCGCGCGCAGATGATTGCTCGTGACAAAAGTAGCGAACAGCAAGCTTAGCAGCCCGCAGACGCCTTTCCGTGCAGGTTTTCCCTGTAGCACCAGTTTCTCACCCTCCGTGGATCTCCTCGTTGCGTACGTGTTCCGACCGGAATTTTCCGGCCAGTCACGGACTTGCCTTGGCGACAGTACGATCAAGGATTGCCGCCAGTGCTTCCGTCTGCCGCCGTCTGTCGAACTGCTCAACCAGCTCCCGCTGACGCGTCGGCAGACGCCTTTCCGCCCAGGCCCCCAGAATCTCGTCGACCGCTCGAGCCAAACCGTCCACCTCACCCGGAGGCCGAATCCAGACCGCCCCCGCTGAGCGGAGCAATTGTTCCGCCTCCCCGCGCGGCATGCTGGCGAGGATCGGCCGCAACGAAGCGAGATACTCGAACAGTTTGCCAGGTACGTACGCGGGCGACACACGCGCGGCCATTGGCAAGTACAGGACGTCCGCCTCCATCAGGGCTCCAATGGCCAGCTCGTGACTCACGTAGCCATGCATGTGCACGCACCCCTCGAGGCCCAGCCGGCGGACTTCCCCGCAAAGCCGTCCCGTGAGATCCATTCCGTACACGTGCAGCTCCGCTCGCTCACAGGCCCGTTCCTTCGCGAGCACTTTGAGAAGATCGCCGGGCCAAGCCACCGAGGTGACGGCACCGACAAAGACGAAACGCAGCTTCCGATGCTCGACGGTATACCGAACAGAATGCCTGATCGTCTCGATTTTCTCCCCGTGGTACCCGTTGTAGATCCGGTAGGTCCCTTCCTCTCCACGGAGCACAGCGACGTGTTCCCGGAGACCTTCCGTCACGCACACCACTGCGTCGGCGCGGCGCACCACGTACCTCTCCGCCCATCGGTCCAGAGCCCGATGAAACAGCGTCGGTTCCGGCTGGAACTCCCCTCGCCACCAGCGATCTCGAAAGTCCGCAATCCACGGCAGCCCAAAACGTGCCTGCAACAGGGCCCCGAGGAACTGGCTTGAGTGCGGCGGGGAAGTAACGAGTGCGGCGTCGTAGGGTTGTCGCCGCAGGATCCGAGTCGCTTCGCGCCAGGCGAAAGGCAACCATCCGACCT
>CAYXFI010000499.1:0-2827 GCA_964464205.1 uncultured Cytophagia bacterium | reverse complement strand
CCATTCGCTGCCGGGAATCAGCCGATGCCACAACTCGAGCCTGGAGAATCCGAAGTCGTCCTCGGCCAGAATCACCAGAGGGATCCGCATGCTTTCGTCCAGTTCGGTGTCGGCACCCGGCACCGGAATCGTGACAACGGGGTAAGCGTCCCGCAGCGCTGCAATGCGGTAGCGGATTGCCTCGCGGTTGCGGTATCCCTTCTGATCGACCAGTTCAACCCAGTACTCACCGTCCGCTCGCACGACGAACTCCCCTCGCACCCTTTCCCCGTCGACCTGGAGCGGGAGCGTATCCCCCGAAGAAAACACGAGAGCTGCCCGACGAATGGGCTTGTTCGCCTTGCCGCGCAGCAGCACCCGCGTGCCCACCAGCGCGGAGACATCCCCCACGTTCGGCTCCAGCTTGCGTGGCGACAGCCCTGTGTAGGCGGGAAACACAAGGCGAACCTGTAGATCGCGCAGGATCGGCGGCTCCACCACGGTCACCGTGTACGCGCGGGACCGGAAGCCGTCGGCGCGCACCCAGTAGCGGAAACTCCGGTCCACCTTGTCAATCCGCCAGCGGTAAGAGCGGGTGGAGTCGGCCAGGGGTGGGTGCGTTTCCCGGTCCTCAGCGCCCAGGTGGGTAACGACCAGCCGGATCCGCTCGGGCTCACCGCCCGACACTCGACACCAGATGTCCAGCGAGCTACCTCGCAGAACCTCCGCGTCCCCAGGATGAACCTGAAGGGCCAGCACCGGCCCCCTGTGAAACTCCGTGTCCGGATGAGCCAGCCGGTAGAACGCCCCGCCCAAGGAGGCTGGGAAGAACGCGAACAACAACAGCACAGTGGCCACCGTCCCCAGCAGCGAGCGAATGGCCAGTCTCCACGGCCCGCGCTCCACGTGCTCGAGAAAGTCAACATCGCGCACCGCCTCCGCGGCCTGCCGTAGGCTCAGCGCAGCCAGCTCCGGGGAATACAGCCCGTCAGCTTGCCCCAATTCGTAGACAGAGAACGCGTTGCCCAGACGGTCGCCCACTTCCGGAGCCCGGCGGCCCAGCTCGTAGGCCACCTGAGACCACGGGGGATGATGGACCCGACTCCGCACCCAGGCGAACAGCCAAACGAGTGCCCCCACACCGACCAACGTCAGGAAGCCCACGCCCAGCAGACGCCGTACAGGGGGCGGAAACCAAACGATCGCCTCGAGCGCTACGAGGACTGCACCCAGGGACACAAGTGCGGCCAGCCCCAGGGCAAGGCACGATCCCAAGCGCAGACGCTCATTCGCGTGCCAGTAGGCGCGCAGCCTCTCTACCAGCTCGTTGTGCGCTGAATCCGCCATTCTCCTCCGCTCTTCTGCCTTCCCCGTGCGAAGGGCTCAACCGGGAAACCGCCTCCCGTACGGGACACGGCCGGCCGCCCCTGCGCTCAATGGGTGAGCGCGTAGATCACGATGTTCGTTCCCATTCGCAGAGCGGCCTGACGGATGGGCTCCGGATCCCCGTGAACGTCGGGGTCCGCCCAGCCGTCGGAGATGTTCGTTTGATAGGTGTAGTAGACCACCAGCCGCCCCTCGTGGAAAATGCCAAACCCCTGGGCCGGCTTGCCGTCATGCTCGTGAATCTTGGGAAGACCGTTCGGGAAATCGAACACGATGTGATAGATGGGGTGGCTGACGGGAAGCTCGACGAGCTGCTTGTCGGGAAACACCTTCTTGATCTCTTCCCGAAAGTACTTGTCCATCCCGTAGTCATCGTCGGCGTACAGGAAGCCTCCGTTCTCGAGGTACGTTCGCAGACGTCGTGCCTCCCGTTCGCTGAAGCGGATCCGCCCGTGCCCGGTCATGAACAGGAAAGGGTACTGGAAAAGCCGGTCGTCGTCCAGGGTCACACGGACTTCGTCTTCGGCCGTCTTCAGCGCTGTGTGCTCCCGAATGAAACGAAGTAGATTGGGGATGATGGACGGGTCGTTGTACCAATCGCCGCCGCCACGGTAGTGCAGGCGAGCGATGGTGAACTCGTCCAGGCCAGGGCCTTCCACCTGAACCTGTGCACCACCCCAGCGGGGCATCGCTAAGCCCATCAGCACGAGCACGGAAAGGAGCATCCCTACCATTGTCTCAGGAGATTTGTCCGAAGAAGAGCGCATTCAGAAAAAGCCGGGTTAGTCCGAGCCAGAAAAGCCGGAAGTTCGGGTCATCGGCAAAGAGAATAACTCTCCCGGCCCCACTCCGTTCCACGATCAGGTAGGAAGTGCCCGCGATCTTCTTCAGATTCTTTGCCGAGAGGAATCCCCCTACTCGGGCATCTTTCGGATAGCTCACCACATTGTGGCCGGTACGTGTGAACTCAAGGAGGAGACTGGAAGTCTTGAGGGTCATCAACGTGCCCTCGTACCCGTAGCCAAGCGGGTGGGTTGTGTCCACCAGCGCCTGCAGGATGGTCCCCGGCACCCGCTCGAGGCGCCGCTCGTGCTGCTTCTGCTCCAGCGTCACGAATCGGGGCAGATCTGCCGAAGCCGAATCCGGACGCGCCCCCCTCTTACGCGAATCTTTCTTCTTCTCGCGCTTCAGGTGAGCAGCGCACAGTTTGGCCACTTCCTGGGTGGCAAAAGCGGCCCCACCTTTGATGCCCACGAATACACCTCCTTCGCGGATCCACCGATCCAGAGCCGCGACGGTGGTGCTGTCCAGCGCGCCGCGCCATCCCCGACCGTTCCGGTAGTCATCCGGGAACACCAGAACATCGTACCGGTCCAGGTCCACCCATTTGAGCGAGCTCGCCCGCAGTGCCGTGAAGGGAATCCGCAACCGCTGGTCCAGGAGGAACCAAATGGACCCGTAG
>CAYXFI010000498.1:0-2832 GCA_964464205.1 uncultured Cytophagia bacterium | reverse complement strand
ACGCCGACAGAAGGGACGCAGCAACCCACCAGCTCGAAAGGTAACTCTTTGGTCTCACCCACGCCTCCATTCTTGACCGCTTGCTTGGACGCCTACACCAACTCTCCAAAGGCGGCACGCACGGTTGAGGCTGCCTCGACGCGACGGTGGCTACCACCGGTTCCCCCTGCGCGCGTTCTGCTTCACCGGCACCCCGTCTGGAGCTCCGATTTCGCTTCGGTCCGAACCAGCTCGTTCGTTCTCCCTTCGCACTCGCCTACTGATGCAGAACGCGGGACCCACCGTCTGGGTCCCGCATCACGGTTCAACTCTCCCCTACTCCTTCCCCGCGCAACGCCACTGACGCGATAGGCGCCGGTTCACCGGAACCGAAACGGCCCGCGTCAGTACCCCGTCTACTTCCGCCGACCTGTCCGCGGAACAGCATCCTGTCTTGCAGGCCGGTAAGTCCCGCCAACCCAACTCAGCCCGCACTCTCTCTCGCGCAGGGTGGTTCAAGAGCTTCTCCGTTAGCCCAGGCTGGCCAGGTTGGCGCGGAGTTTTTCCAGGTCAGCCTCGTACTTCTGTTTCTTCTGGCGCTCCCGTTCCACCACCTCTTTCGGCGCCCGGGAGATGAAGTTCACGTTGGCCAGTTTCTTGTTCAGACCGTCGAGGAGCTGCTCAAGACGCTGGATCTCTTTCTGCAATCGGGCCCGCTCCACCTCCAGATCGATCAGGTCGGCGAGTGGCACGTAGATCTCAGCGCCGGAAACCACGGCTGCCGCCGCGGCCTTCGGCTTCACGATCTCCCTGCCCACCTGGATCTTCTCGGCTCCTGCCAGAAAACGAATGTACGCGTCGTTCGCGCGGACCAGCTCACCCACCGTCCCGTCCTCTTCCTCCACGCGCACCAGCACCTCGGCCTTCTTGGTAGGCGGTACGCGCATTTCCGACCGGATCGTCCGCACGGATGTGACCACGCTCTGCAGAAGCTTCATGTGGTCCTCAGCCTGAGGATCGCGGTAGCTCTCGGGTACCTCCGGCCACGGCGCCACCACCAGATCGGGCTCGTCCTCCAGCTTCACGTAGTGCCAGATCTCTTCCGTGATGAAGGGGACAATTGGATGGAGCAGTTTCATCACTTCGCGCATCACGTAGAGGGCGATGGCCAGGGACCGATCCTTCGCTTCGGCATCATCCCCGTACAGCCTCGGTTTGATCCACTCCAGGTACCAATCACAGTACTCGTGCCAGAAGAAGGTGTAAAGGGCGTCTACGGCCTCGTCGAGGTGGAAATTCTCGATACCGTCGGTGACTCGCTCCGCCGCGCGTTGCAGTCGGCTCAGAATCCAGCGGTCCGCGACCTCCAGCCTGTCCCCCGCCTCTTCGAAAGCTCGCCGCGCCGCCAGCTCCACGTGTTTCGGCTCGTAGTTCATGTGGAGGAAGCGGAACGCGTTCCAGACTTTGTTGCTGAAGTTCCGGCCGATCTCGAAATCCGTCTCGGCGAGGTTGATGTCCTGTCCCTCGCTGGCCAGCATCATCAGAGAGAAGCGCACGGCATCGGCGCTGTATTTTTGCACCATCTCGAGCGGATCAATGCCGTTGCCCAGGCTCTTGCTCATCTTTCGGCCCTGGGCATCGCGAATGATGCCGTGGATGTACACGTGCCGGAACGGGATTTCACCCATGAACTCCAGCCCGGCCATGATCATCCGGGCTACCCAGAAGAAGATGATGTCCTGAGCTGTAACGAGAATGTCCGTGGGATAGAAATACTTGAGATCCTCGGTTTCTTCCGGCCAGCCCAGTGTTGAGAAGGGCCACAGCCAGGACGAGAACCACGTATCCAGCACATCCTCATCCTGGCTGATCTTGGTCGAGCCGCATTTGGCGCACTTCTCCGGCGCCTCCACTTCCACCATCTGGTGGCCGCACTCCTCGCAGGTGAAGACGGGGATCCTGTGCCCCCACCACAACTGCCGGCTGATGCACCAGTCGCGGATGTTCTCCATCCAGTTCGTGTACACTCTGATCCAGCGCTCGGGATGGAATTTGACCTTCCCTTCCTTCACCACCCGGAGCGCCGGTTCTGCGAGGGGTTTGATCTTCACGAACCACTGCTCAGAAAGGTACGGCTCGAGGACAGTGTCGCAGCGCTGGCAATGGGCCACCGAGTGAACGTGGTCTTCGATCTTCTCAAGCAACCCCTTCTCCTCGAGCTCGGCGACGACGGCCTTGCGACACTCGAATCGCTCGTACCCGGCGTATTTCCCGGCATTCTCATTCATCGTGCCGTCGCCGTTCATCACGTTCACCGGCTTCAAACCGTGGCGCTGGCCGATCTCGAAGTCGTTCGGGTCGTGCGCCGGAGTGACTTTGACTGCCCCGGTGCCGAACTTGGGATCCACCTGCTCGTCGGCGATGACCGGGATCTCCCGCTCCATGATGGGGAGGATCAACGTCTTGCCAACCAGACCCTTGTAACGTTCGTCGTCCGGATGGACCGCGACGGCCACATCGCCGAGCATCGTTTCAGGGCGCGTGGTGGCCACCACCACGAACCGATTCTCCCCCTTCACCGGGTAGCGGATGTACCACAGCTTTCCCGAGTGCTCTTTGTGGATGGCCTCCTCGTCCGAGAGGGCGGTACCACAGCGTGGGCACCAATTCACGATGTAGTTGCCGCGGTAGATAAGCCCCTTCCGGTAGAGTCGGACGAAAACCTCCATCACCGCGCGGTACAGCGGGGGATCCAGCGTGAAACGCGTGCGAGACCAATCGCACGAACACCCGAGCTTCTTCAATTGCTCAATGATCGTGTTTCCGTACTTCTCCCGCCACTGCCAGACCAAC
>CAYXFI010000497.1:0-2838 GCA_964464205.1 uncultured Cytophagia bacterium | reverse complement strand
CGTTCCACGAAATCCTCACCGAAAATGTGCGTCAGCTCGTAGGCTACCCCGCCCTGAAGCTGTCGTTGGTCTCGCAGCTCTCCCGCGACGCGCACCAGGTACCCCCGGATTCGGTTGAATCCAACGCTAACCTCGCGTCGAACTCGTAGAGATTCGTGAAATAGCCGAGTGAGTCCTCGTATTCGATCCTCGAAGTGAGGGGCAGAATACCGCCCATCTGCGGAAAATGCATGGGCTCCCAGCGTTTGTAGAGCGTCTGACTGCTCACCTGCAGGAAACCGTGCCCCCGCACCCAGAGGTTCAAGGCAGCCCCGCCGGTCGGGCTGTGCAGTACTTGCCCTTGTGACCCTTCTGCAAGTCTTTGTACCGGTACGCCGTCACGGTGGCGACGAAGTTTTCCGTCCGCACGAGCACCACGTCCACGGTGCGGAAGTGTTTGATCCAATGCCGTTTGTCCGTGGGCAAGGGAGCGAGGGGACCGGCGCCTGTCTCTCCAAACCGAAGGGCCATCGCCAGATTCTTCGCGCGCACGAATGTCGGGTAGATGCACGGAGGTTCATCGAAAATCAGCCAGTCGTGTGGTCCGTAGTCAACGACTCCGTCGCGGATCATCCCGCGCAGATAGTTGAGGTTGCGCAAGGCCGTTGCTCACAAACGCGAAGCCTTGGCTCAGAGTGTACCTGTCGCTGGGCGTGACCGATCGATCCCCTTGCCACACGGTTCCTCCGCGAGGCCCGAAGTCAAATCGGAGAGGCCAGGCCGCTTGCCCGCCTGCACCGGTCCGTACCGAACCCCAGGCGATGAAAGAACAGAAAGCGACAAGCGCCAATCGTCTTCGTACGCGCGACCTCTGCCAGCCCATTCACCACTCCAGAGGTGCCAGGTGTTCAGAGCGTTCGTCCGGACGAGTCACTGTCGAAGTTCGGCGGAGAGAGCCTCGATCCGCCGCCTGGCCCTCCGCAGCTCCTTGTCTTCCCTCTCATCCATGAACCACCACACTCCCCGGCGGTAGGCGGCCAGCGCTCCCTCCCGGTCCCCGGCCTTCTCGCACAACTCCCCGAGCTTGAAATACAGATCCGAATCACTCGGGAGGATCTCCAGAGCCTTTTCCAGGGCGAGAATCGCGCGGCGCAAGTCTCCGCGCTCCTCGTACACATCCGCGAGAGCCTCGTACGCGTCCGGGCTATCAGGAGTGACCTCGTACCAGCGCCGGGCCCAGCGGATGGCCTCCTCGTACCTACCGAGGTCCGTGTAGACCTCCACGAGCGTCTCGTAGGGATCGGGCAGGTTGGGCTTCTTGGCGATTGCCCGAGTGGCGTAGTCCAGCGCCCGATCGATGCTATCGAGCTCGGCGTAGCACGCCGCCAGCGCAGCGAGGGCCTCGACACAGGTGGTATCGGCCCGGTAGGCTTTCTCAAACCAGGGAATGGCCTCGGCGTAGCGATCTTCGTCGAACAGATCGTCCGCTCGCTTGTAGTACCGGATCGCATCCATTGGATCCGTGATTTCCTCGTAAGCCAGCGCCGACTCCCGGTAGCGACGAAGCGATTCCGGGGTTGACTTGTCGATCGTCAGCCGGTCGATCACCTCGTCGTCGATGTTGCGAGCCGTCAGCTCCAACCTCCGTCCGTTCACCTGGACGGTCACGTAACCGAAGACCCGCTCCGTGTAGGCGGTCCACTCTCGTCTACCGGTGTAGCGAAGCGGAGTGCCCCCGTTGCCGCACACGATGTAGGTAACAGGGCACCGGCCGCTTCGGCTCACAATGGGCCTACTTCGCTCGTAGTCGTGATCGTGTCCATTGAAAACCAAATCAACGCCGTACTGCTCGAAAATGGGGTGCAGCAACCGTTTCCTCTCAAGCCGGTCTTTCCGGTAGTAGTTTCCCCCCGCCGTGAATGGCGGGTGGTGAAAGAACACGAACGTCCAGGTGGCTCGATTCCGCCTCAGGTCTTCCATGAGCCACTGAAGTTGCTCACTCCCCTCCCGGAGGTATTTCAGATCGGAGTCGAGCACCACGAAGTGGCCATTGCCGAAATCGAAGGAATACCACTGTTCATTTCCCGGCAGTGCGAAGAGATCGAAGAACTGTTTCGCATGCCTTTCGTGGTTCCCCAGCGCAACGTAGAGCGGCACTTCGGCCATCAGGCGGGACGCGGGCCAGAAGAACAGCAGATCCCACTGCTTGTCCACGTACCCCCGGCTCACCAGGTCCCCAACGTGAACCACAAACGCCGGTCGTTTGTCCAGAATCCGCTCCGCGATGCGCAGGTGATTGAAGGGCCCGTTCTTGTTGTCGCCGTAGACAGCGAAGGTGTAGGAAGTGTCGCGCGGGTCGGCAGTTCGAAACTCATCGCCCGCCGAGCGACCCTCGCACGAGACAGCCCGGTAGCGGTACGCCTTTCCCGGCTCCAGACCCGAGAGCTTGATCGCGTGAATGGTCGCTTCTGCATTTTCCCATACGGTATCCGAGAGGGCCGAATCTGGACCGAAGGCCACCGCCCCCCGGCAGGGCCTCTCGCTCTGCCACATAACGATCACGGACGTTGCGGTCAGGTTCTGCAAGTAGGGCCCCTTGCGAAATGGGACCGGCGGTTCGTCCAGTTGGGGCTGCTTTTCCAAGAACCCCGCAACGTCGAGCGGCCGCCGCGCACACGTCAAAGTCGCAATGGCGACCAGAGCTACGCCAAACAGCAGCGTCCTGTACCATTTCCGAGCCATCACGCTCCCTCCTGCCGCCAATCACCCAGATGCCGATTCTCCCGCCGCGTTCTCCTCCACCGTACCGAATCTACCTCACCCGAATGTCAGGTGCATCCGGACGCAGTAGCAATCGGT
>CAYXFI010000496.1:0-2841 GCA_964464205.1 uncultured Cytophagia bacterium | reverse complement strand
CTTTCGAACTGGTCCTACCTGCAGCAGATCCGGGGCGTTCGACTGGTCCGAGGGGATGTGAGGGACGCGGGCTTGGTGGAGAGGCTGGCAAGCGACTGCAATCTGATCGTTCATTGCGCTGCCCAAACCGCAGTGACCACCTCTCTCATTGATCCCAGAATGGATTTCGAGAACAATGTGACGGGTACCTTCAACGTCCTTGAAGCTGCGCGAAAAAGTCGACAGACGCCGACGGTCATATTTTGCTCCACTAACAAAGTGTACGGGGAAAACGTCAACCTCATCCCGGTGAGGGACAGAGGGAAGCGGTACGAATTTGACGGGGTCTATCGTCGGGGGATCGGCGAGTCGTTCAACATCGACAATTGTGAGCACACTCCCTATGGCGTAAGCAAGTTGGCCGCCGATCTCTACGCGCAGGAGTACGCCAATCAGTACGGCATCCGTGTTGGTGTGTTTCGGATGAGCTGCATCTACGGGCCCCGTCAGTTCGGCGTGGAGGACCAGGGTTGGGTCGCCTGGTTTGCCATCGCCGCCATCACCGGCAAGCCTGTGACGATCTACGGGGACGGTAAACAGGTTAGAGACGTCCTGTACATTGACGATCTGGTTAGTGCGTTCCACAGCTTCGTCGAATCGGATTGGCAACACCTTGTCGTGAACATCGGTGGTGGGCCGGAAAATACGCTCAGCTTGCTCGAGCTGATCGAGTTCCTTGAGGAGATGACGGGCAACTCTTTGCAGGTCCGCTATGACGATTGGCGTCCGTCCGATCAGAAAGTGTACATCTCCGATATCAGCAAAGTTCGGGTAGCGCTCGGGTGGGAACCCAAGGTCGAGCCGCGCGAGGGGGTTGTGCGGCTTTTGAACTGGGTCATGGAACACCGGTCGTGGTTCGAAGAGGGTGTGCCCGAAGTTGTGGGGGCTGTAAGGCAAGCAGAGCCATCAATGGTAGCAGCGGCTGAGCCGTAGATGACTGGCCGAAAGTGTCGCCCGCGGCTAATCATAGCTCGGACATGCAGGTTCGGGAGGAAGCTCGGTGCGCGGCGAACCTCTGAAGGTTCCTTGACCCGAGGTCCGGGGTTTGGGCTTGACCTCCTCGCGCGGAGCGATTCCCCAAACCGGCAGGACACTTCGGAAAAACCGGGAGGCGAAAAAGATGGGTGGGAAGCAGGTGCTCGTAACCGGAGGGGCTGGATTCATCGGTTCACATCTGGTGGATCGGCTTGTCGAGCTCGGCCACCGGGTCCGGATTCTCGACAGTCTTGATCCTCAAGTCCATCGCGGCGGAGAGGTTCCTGCTTATCTCAACCCGTCTGCCGAATTCATCAAAGGCGATGTGCGCGATCCGGATGTGGTTCGAAAAGCCATCCGGGGTGTGGAAGTTATCTTCCACGAGGCCGCAGCCGTTGGAGTGGGGCAAAGCCAGTACCGTATCCGCCACTATGTGGATGTGAACACTCACGGCACCGCGAATATTCTGGACGTCCTGGCGAACAAACCGAATCGTGTTGAAAAGGTCATCGTCGCCGCATCCATGAGTAGCTACGGGGAGGGCAAAGCGCTCTGCCCGGAATGCGGTGAAGTGAAGCCGAAGCTTCGCGGCGAGGCGCGGCTGAAAATGGGGGACTGGGACGTCTACTGCCCCTACTGTGGCAATCGAACGAGTCCACTGCCAACTGACGAACAGACGGAAAGGGAAGCCAACTCCGTCTATTCCCTGACCAAGAGGGACCAGGAAGAGCTCGTGCTCCTGTTCGGACGGACCTACGGAATTCCTACCGTTTCCCTTAGGTACTTCAACGTGTTCGGGCCGCGACAGTCGCTTTCCAATCCCTACACCGGTGTGGTGGCCATTTTCATCAGTCGACTCAAGAATGGCAGACCCCCGATTATCTACGAGGACGGCCAGCAAACCCGCGATTTCGTTTCCGTGCACGACGTTGTGGAGGCGAACATCCTGGCAATGGAATGTGATAATCAGGTTCCAATGGCTTTGAATATTGGTTCCGGCAAGCCACAGAGTATTCTCGGGATCGCACGAACACTTGCGGAGCTTCTGGACTGTGACATCGAGCCGGATGTCACCGGCCGGTACCGCAAGGGCGACGTTCGCCACTGCTACGCCGACGTCAGCTTGGCGAGCGAAAAGATCGGTTTTGTGCCCAAAGTCTCCTTCAAAGATGGCATGCGGGAGCTAATCGAATGGGCGATCGAGGAACCAGCAGAGGACAGATTTGAGATAGCTGCAAAGGAACTCCAGGCGAAGGGGCTGATCTGATGAGGGTCCTACTGAGCAATCCGCCCTGGTTTGAGGACGGCGGAAAACGTTGGGGTATTCGCGCTGGAAGTCGCTGGCCTTTCACAGTGGCCCGCGGCTCGGACGGCTACAAGCCCTTTCCCTTCCTGATGGCGTACGCGACAAGTGTGCTGTTGCAGAACGGGATCGAGGCTTACCTGGTAGACTCGATCCTGACCAGGGAATCTGAGAGGTCTTTTGAATACCGACTACAAAGAATCCAGTTCGATTACGTCGTCATCGAGACGTCTTCACCCAGTATTGAGAATGACCTTCGTGTCGCCAAGATAGCAGCGAAGTATTCTCGGGTAATCCTGGCCGGTCCGCACGTCACGGTTTTTGCGGACCAGATCATCCAGGAGCCCTACGTCTTTGCGGTGCTGAAGGGCGAGTACGAGAAGAGCTTGCTGAAAGTCGTACAGACCGGCAAAGGCGGAGTCTACGACTACGACATCACGGAAGACGTAGACAGTCTGCCTTTTCCGTACCGGGACCACAGCGTCTACCAGTATCAGGATCGTTTCCCGATCAGTCCCCCCGGT
>CAYXFI010000495.1:0-2845 GCA_964464205.1 uncultured Cytophagia bacterium | reverse complement strand
GCTCATCGGCGAGCTGGAGTCCAGCGGGCGTGGGACGCAGGTGCCCGTCACGGAACTCCACCAGGCCCGGATAGCGCCGAGGGAGCTGGCGAAATCGATGCCACGCCTTCCACTCAGGGGCTGCTTCCTTGAGCGCCGCCAACGATACGCCTTCTGCGGTTCTCAAACCGAGGAAGATCCACTCCGTCAGGCTTTCGCGCCAGCTCAGTACTTCGCTCCCAGCTATTGGCAGCCGACCCTGCTCGAGGGCTGTCCAGTATTGCTCCACGCTCGCCGCATTCCACGAGCGGCGCCGGCCATCGAAGGAGTGCGCGGACGGTCCGAGCCCGACGTAGGGTTCACGTCGCCAGTAGGTCAGGTTGTGGCGGCACCGATAGCCCGGTTTGGCGAAATTGCTGACTTCGTAGTGCTGGAACCCCATTTCGCACAGGTATTCGTGCGCCCGTTCGTAGAACTCCGCGAGGACGTCGGGCGCCGGCATCCGGACCTTCCCCTGGCGCACCCACTGTGCCAGCCGCGTCCCGGATTCCACGGTCAGTTCGTAAGTGGAAATGTGCGTCGCCCCTTCCGAGACAGCGATCTCGAGATCCCTCATCCAGTCGTCGAGGGTTTGGCCGGGGATTCCGTAGATCAGGTCGACGCTGAGGTTCCTGAAGCCAGCCGCCCGCGCCGCGTGGAGTGACGCGAGAGCCTCCGCCGCCGTGTGCAGTCGCCCAAGCGTGCGCAGGTGCGGGTCCTGGAAAGACTGCACCCCAAGGCTCACGCGGTTGACTCCGGCTTCGGCCAGGGATGAGAAAAAGCTCGGTGTCGTTGCCGAGGACGGATTGCATTCGAGGGTGACTTCGGGCTGCGTGGCCAGGCCCGTCAGTTTCTGCAGGAGGGCGAGGACCTGACGGACGAAGCTGGGCGGCATCAGAGAGGGGGTCCCGCCGCCGAAATAGACGGTGCGAATCGGCCCCGCCAGCTCCTCGCGACGGAGCTGCAGCTCAGTGAGAAGGGCGTTCTCGTAGCGTTCCTTCCAGGAGGGACGGGGAATCTCCGAGTAGAAATCGCAGTACGGGCACTTGCGCTCGCAGAAGGGGACATGTACGTACACGGAGGTGGCTCGCGCCATTCGGCTCACCGGATGATGTGCCCGATCCTCGACCAGCGTATTTTGTGGAAGATCTTGTACAACGGTACAGTGGAATCCCAGGACCAGTAGATGATCATCGCTTTGCCGACGATGTTGTCGTGTGGCAGGAAGCCCCAGTAGCGGCTGTCCTGGCTGTTATCCCGATTGTCCCCCATCATGAAGTAGTGTCCCGGAGGCACCTTCACGGGTCCCCAGTTCTCCACTCGTGGATCTGTCTCCGCCGCGTGTCGGATGACGTAGGTCTTTCCGTCCTCCCGAGTGATTCTGTACAGGTAGACGAAGCGACCCTCTTCGGGGTCGTATTCTTTGCCCACGTATTCTTTCTTGCCTTCCGGTCTACCGTTGACGTAGACGTCTCCGTTGCGGATTTCCACCGTTTGCCCCCCCACGGCGATGCAGCGCTTGATGTAGTTCATTCGCATGTTCAGCGGGTACTTGAACACGACGATGTCGCCGGGCTTGGGCTTCCGCAAGCCGGGAAGACGAAAGTGCGGAATCTCGATGTTCAGGAGCGGGATGTGGTCGGGTGTCCGAACTCCGTAGATGAACTTGTTCACCAGCAGGAAGTCCCCGATCAGCAGGGTGTCTTTCATCGAACCGGTGGGGATGCGGTACGCTTCGACGACGAAAATGCGCAGCACGAGAGCGGCCAGGACGGCGAAGACGATCGATTTCACCCACTCCAGGGCGGTCTCACTGGCGGTTTTCTTCGCGGGCCGCGCTTTGCTTTTCGCCTCGAGTGATTCTTGTCTGGCGGTGGTTGAACTCATTGTAGCCTCAGCGGTTTTCGGTAGCACATCCTACGTTCTCTCCGCAGCCGGGAATCACTGTCCTGTTAACGTCAGAGCGTCCACTCGAGTTTCTGCAGCCGACGAATGGCCGCTGTGATGCAGAACGCGGCTCCGAGCAACGCTGCCCCTGCAGCGGTGAAATCGATCAGCAGGAGGAGCGCGGCCGGCCCGGTCTGGGTGAGGGCTCCCAACAAAGCTGCCGGCAAGATGATCACGGCGAGACAGGCAAAGGCCCCCAGCCCGAGCAACAGACCTCCCGGGTTCCGGAGGGATTGCTTGGGGTGAGACCAGTCGAATCTGGCGAAAAACGCCCCGATCAGGAGACCCACGCTGGCCAGAGCCACGGCCGCGAATACAGCGCCGGGAAAGGCCAGCACGATCAGCCGGCCCGTTCCTGTGATCGAGCCAGTGACCGCCAAAGCTCCCACGAGGACGGCGGCTCCCGGTACGGAGGCCACGACCCACTTGGCCAAAATCGCCCTACGGATGGCTCCAGGAGCGGTCTTGATCAGCCAGAAGGCTTTGCCTTCGAAGGGGATGAGGAACGCGGCGAACTGCGCTCCAGCCATCCCGCCGAGCATGAGGGGCAGGAAGAGAATACTCCACCACGGGGAGTCGGCGCCGTGGGACCTCCGTGACAGGACGGGGACCAGAAGAGCCAGCGCCGCCAACAGCAGAACCCGCATGAGTTGCTGATAGTCCCGGACGATGGACTTGATTTCTCGACCCACGAATACCGTGAACCCGCTGCGCATGCGCCCTTCCGGGGCGTGGACGTCTCGACGGCCCGTTTTCACAGGGCTTTCCGCCAGGCCCCTCATCCACAGAGAGTCTGCGAGTCGAGCGGTGGCCTCGTGCAGGGTCACTGCGAGGCCTAGGAAAACGACGATCCAGAAGCTCGCCAGCCCATACCGGCCCT
>CAYXFI010000494.1:0-2847 GCA_964464205.1 uncultured Cytophagia bacterium | reverse complement strand
TCGGAGGGACGGCCTCTGGCCGTCCGTTAGGCCTCACGCAGAGGCGCCGAGCCGCAGAGAGGACTGGCCGGGGCGTCAAGACGCCGAGAAAGGGTCAGAAGACGGCCTTTCGCCGTTCATAGAGTTCGGGAAGTTGCTTGCTCCTCCGCAGTGTCTGCTGGGGGTAGAGTGGCTCGTTACCTCCGTGTCTCTGCCTGAGTTCGACTACCCTTTGCAGAGAGCGCCAGGACGCGCGGGAGCGCGTCCCTCCAACGTCAACCCTGCTGCCCTTCGGAGGGTCCGGCTCTTGCCGAACCTTGCGCCTTGGGGCGGGGGTTTCTGCCGCTCCTCGCCTCTGCGCGAGTTCCACTGCCTCCCGCAGAGCTCGCCAGGTGGCTCGGCAGCGCGTCACACCAGCACCAACCCTGCCGTCCCCCCGAGGGTCTAGCTCTTTCCGGACCTACAGCCCACCACGCGTGCC
Source organism: uncultured Cytophagia bacterium (assembly GCA_964464205.1). GTDB lineage: Bacteria > Zhuqueibacterota > Zhuqueibacteria > Oleimicrobiales > Geothermoviventaceae > Zestofontihabitans. The sequence goes on along the minus strand of CAYXFI010000494.1, from coordinate 2,387 downwards.
GAAGTTGTCGCCCTCCCCGTGGTCTCCGGGGCTCCGCAGTTGGGATTGGTTCTCTCACACGCGTCTGAGTTCCTGGGGCCGTCTTCGCCCTCGTTCCGCAGCGCCGCTTGGTGGTCTGCTGAGAATTGCGTAGATTCCTTGCGTCTGATGGTGAATTCCAGTGCGGAGGTACGATTGTACGGGAATCTGCCTTTCGAATATCCGCTCTGGGTCTGCGTAGCTGTAACGGCGTTCGGCATATTCCTCATCGGGATCGCCAAGGCGGGTTTCGGCGGTGGCGTGGGATTCCTGACGACGCCGCTGCTTTCTCTCTTCATGCCGCCGCGATTCGTAATCGGGGTTCTGCTCCCGCTGCTCATTTTCGCCGATGCCTTTGTGGTGTGGATCTACTGGAGGGATTTCGCTGGCGATCTGCTGCGTCGCTTACTGATCGGGGCGGCTCTGGGGATTGCCCTGGGAACCCTCTTCATCAGCCGCGTGGATGACCTGGCACTGCGGAGGGCCATCGGTGTATTGGCGCTGCTTTTCCTGGCGCTCCAGCGGCTACGGGACAATCTCGGCGAGGCGAAAACCATTGCGCGGCGCCGCAGGTACGGCCTGGGCATTGCTGCCGGTCTGGCCGCCGGCTTCGTGTCCATGGTTGCCCATTCGGCAGGCGTGATCGTGGCCATGTACCTATTGACTCAGGATCTGCACAAACGCTCGTTCGTGGGAACGATGGTTCTGTTCTTCGCCGTGGTCAATCTGGCGAAAGTACCGCCGTACCTGCAACTGGGACTCATCACCCCCACCAGCCTGGGCTACGGCGCTCCCTTCGCCTTGATTGTGCCCCTGGGCATCTGGGTGGGCAAAGAGCTCAATCGGAGAATGAGCCAGGAGGCTTTTCGTCGCACCGTGGAAGTGCTGGTCCTGCTCGCCGGGATCAACCTGCTCCTCAAGCGGAACTTGATCGAGATCCTGCTGGGGAGATAGCGGGAACCTCGGCCCAAGGCCGGGGCCCACCGGGCCAAATGGAACGGTGCCCGGGGAGTATCTCGCGCTGCTGGTTAGGACGAGTCGGAATGAATCGGCAACGAGGCGCACGCATGCTTGCAGGCACGATCAAACTTGCGCACGGAAGTGGTGGCAGGCTCACTCACCGATTGATCGACGAGTTGTTTCGGAAGCACTTCGGTTCGGATGTGCCCGCGGACGACAGTTTCGTCGACGACTTCCCCGGCGAGCAACTTGCGCTGACCACGGACGCCCACGTCGTCGACCCTATTTTCTTTCCCGGAGGGGACATCGGCCGCTTGTCCGTCAACGGGACCGTGAACGACCTGGTGGTGCAGGGGGCTGAACCGCTGTTCATCGCCGCGGCGTTCATCCTGGAGGAAGGGTTGCTGGTCGAAGAGCTGGAGCGCATCGTACGCTCTATGGCCGACGCCGCCCGGGAAGTAGGAGTGCGTATCGTGGCCGGCGACACGAAGGTGGTACCCCGGGGCAGCGGCGACCGCGTTTTCATCACTACGACCGGGGTGGGCGCGGTGCGGTCACACCACTCGATCTCGGGTGCAAATGCGAGGCCGGGCGATGTGGTGCTGGTCAGCGGTCCAGTTGGGGATCACGAAATGGCCATCGTTGCGGCAAGGTCGGGCATCGAGCTCGAAGGGGACTTCCGCTCGGACACAGCTCCGTTGCTGGATCTGGCCCGTCCCCTCTGGGAGTCGTGCGAGATTCACGTGATGCGGGATCCGACCCGCGGTGGGCTGGCTACGACGTTGAACGAAATCGCCCGGCAGGCGCGCGTGGCGATAGAGATCGACGAAGGGGAAGTGCCGGTTCGGCCCGAGGTGCAGGGAGCTTGCGAACTCCTGGGATTCGATCCGCTGTACCTGGCGTGCGAGGGACGGCTGGTGGTGCTCCTCCCACAAGAGGAGGCCGATCGTGCCCTGGAAATTATGAAGGCGAATCCGCTGGGTCGCCAAGCGGCGAAGGTGGGACGCGTTGTACCGGAGCCTCCGGGCAAGGTCTACCTCCGCACCAGGATCGGTGGACGCCGTGTGCTGGATCTTCTTTCGGGGGAACAGCTCCCCCGCATCTGCTGATCCCGGGACGAAACCGGACGGAGGATGCGGCCGGGTGCGAGACCGGTTTGAGCCACAGACGCGGGGGTGGATTCAACAGATGGATGCGTTGCCTGTCAATGGTTGAGCCGTTCGGGCGCGCTTCCCGGAGAGGGAAGGGCGTGTTCAGCTCTGGTCCCGTGACGTACCTGCCCGGGCGATGCGGGGGGTGAGGATCGCTCCTTAACTGTGCGTGCATGTCTTCAGCCGGCTAGGTGGGCTGGGGGTCCCGCTTCCTTCCATCGCGAGTTCCGCTGACAGCTTTCGAGAATCTTGCATAAG
>CAYXFI010000493.1:0-2851 GCA_964464205.1 uncultured Cytophagia bacterium | reverse complement strand
CGGTTCATCCCCACGTGCGTGGGGACCACACTTCTGAAATACGCCGTTACCGACCCGCACATACCGAGAAGTATTGGGCTTCCTGATTCACTTGTCAATGACCTCAGGGAGTGGCCCTGCCGAGCAGCTTCTTCCATCGCTCGTTCTTGACGGCGATTAGGAGGAGCCCGTCGAGCGATACGACCTTCCGCGCGCTCTCACCCGCGATCCGGACGGCGAACCCCTGCTCGTTGTTCATCCGATAGACTTGACAGCACCGTCCATCCCGGAGTTTCGCTGTACACTTCTCCCACAACAGGTCGCGCACGAGTGCGCTCATGGTTCCCACGAAGACGCCGGTTTGTACCTCGACCATCCAACGGCTCAGCTCACCGCGCAAGCTCGTCGGGACTTTCTCCAGGACCATCACCACCATAGTTCACCCCTCCGGCCAGGCTGCGATCTGGATCCCAAAGATCCCCCGGTCTCCACATGTCTTCGTCATTCAGGTTCTCGTCCACCAGCGCGTCAAAGAGGCTCGACAGGTCGTCGACGATCCGCTCGAGGAGACGGGCTGTTCGGAACTCGTCCCTCAGCTTCTCACGCACCCGACCCTCAACTCTTCTATCGCTTTCAGCGGTCACTGCGAATGCAGTGGGCACGACCAGTTGGGTCTTGTAAAGATCGGCGATGTCGTAGACGAACGAGAGCTGCTTCCCGGTATGGATGAACCCCAGCGCCGGGCTGTATCCGAGCGAGACTATCGCTGCATGACAGATCCCGTATATGCACGCAAAACCGGCTGAGAGCGCCCGATTGATCGGGTCTGCGTTCTGCCAGGAGCCACGGCGGTAGTTCCTGCCGGACCACGTTACCCCCGTCTCGCGGCTCGCCCGCGCGTAGGCGTCACGGACGCGGACGCCTTCGAGTCCGCGTATCTGTCGAAGCGTCATGCGCTCGGGGAGAGGCTCGTCGAAGCGCATGCGATACATCCTCTCAACGGTCCGCATGTGCGCGGTTTCGTCCGCCCACGCGGCGGCCTGAGATAGCAGATTCCTGCTGCTGTGCGTCTCCCCTATCCCGCTTGCATAGAACCGGATGCCGTCTTCCCCGATCCAACAGATGCTGCAGCCGTTCTCGGCCAGGGCCTTGACCGCGGCGTGCGTGATCGATGTTCCAGGCCCGAGGAGCAGGACGGCGAGAGCGGCGCACGGGACCGACACCTCGCCGTCAGGGCTGTACCACGCGATCGAGCGTTGCCTCTGCTCAATCCTGCCACGCTCGATATACAGATACGACAGGCCATCCCGCAATTTTGGGAGTTCACGTAGATTTGTCATCTGTGACCTCACCGCCCAAGGGAGAGGAGCCCAAAGCCGAACCCCTTGGCAGGCCCGATCCCGGTCATCAGGGCATCGAGAAGGAGACCGGGATCTGCGACTCGGAGGATCCCATCGTACAGCACGGACGCGATCTTGATGCGGTGGTCGCCCTTACGCGCTTCTATCAGGCGCTCGTCGGTGGCCGTAGCCGCCAGAACGGCGAATCCGTGCGCTTCCCCCTTTCTCTTCAGCCACGCCATCTGCTCCTCGGGGGAGTTGAGGCCGTGCCGCTTCCCGTCCCTCTTCACGCTCGGGTTGGCGCGGAGGCGGAAGCGAAGTTCCATCCCCTGAGCGAGGCGCGGATTGAATTCCTTCCACTCTGGCGTTTGCAGGCAGTAACCGGGCATCTCCTCTTCCAGGCGATCCCAATCGGGCGGCGAGAGGCTCTGCACCAGGAGCGTCGGCTGTCGAGTGGGCTCTAAACGCCAGAGGAACCTCGCCGGCGCATTCGAGATATGTCGCGACAGGGTACGATGAAGTTCGTAGGGATTGGCAAGGTCGCGGCGGACTCCAGGAGAGAGGGGATTGAGTACGAGTCTAGACAGGTACATGCGCGTCCTCCAATCTGGCCGTGAAACTGACGACGTGTCGCGCACCGAAGCGGCGGGCGGCGAAGCTCGCGATCGGCTGATCCATGCGGAGGGAGCCCTCCCGATGATCGGATTCGATGACGAACCGGACTTCCTGGTCCCCCCGTTCCCTGCCGAGGAACTCGTAGGTGCGTAGCGCCGTCTCCAGGTCTTCCTCGACGAGTCCGGGGTCGAGAAAGACCGGTTCCGCTGGGACGAACGATTTCCGCCCCAGATACAGGGGCCAACGCGGATTCCGAAGAGCGGCGTCGATCCGTCTGAGAAGATTGCGGTCGTTTCCCTCCAGGCCGACGAGGAAGATCGCATCGGACAAGTAGTATCGCTGCGTGACACTTGTGCCCTTGGGGCCCGGTCCAACCCGCGCAGTGTGGTAGTCGGAGCGAAGGGTCCCGGGTTGATCGACCCGTACCCCCATTCGCAAGCGCGTGAGCGGTTCGAGTCCGTTCCAATCTGAGCGATCGATCCCCAACGCCGCACAGACCAACCCGAGCACGCCGCTCTTCGACGGTTCAAGGTCTGTATCGCGGTCGAGGAACCGGCTCCGTGTTCCCCACGATTGCATGGGTCCGGCCAAGCGGAGGAGGAGCGTCGTCATGGCTCATCCCTCCAGGAGATCGGCCACGCGCTTCATCGTGGCGTCGATCAGCTCATCCACCGTCTTCGCTTCCTCGCCAGGCAGCTTGGGTGATTGGAACGTAGTCGCGTTGACGAACGAGGTGAAGCCTCCTCCACCGTAGACCTGATCGAGGCGCGCCCACATCTCAGCGAGGATGTTCATTGAGGCCGCGGTGAGGGGGAGCCCCGCGCTCGGGCGGACCGGGAGCTCGAACGCGTTCGCCAGGCTCCGCGGCGAACCGTCTTCCCTGAGGACGAACGAGATGAAAGCCGGGGGGTTGTGTG
>CAYXFI010000492.1:0-2858 GCA_964464205.1 uncultured Cytophagia bacterium | reverse complement strand
ACTTTCGCCGGGCCGCAGTGGTCCGCGCCCCCCGAAGCTGTGTGACCTCACACGGTCATGTACGAGCTGGCCCCGAAGGCTTCGGCCTCACGCCCCCTGAAAGTCCCTGATCTTGAAGTACCACTGGACCACCTTCAGTCCTCTTGCAGAGCGCACGAGCCGACTCTGTTCCAGCTTCTCCGCCCAGGAGCGGCGGTAGGCCGTAACCCCGGATTTCACCAGCATGACAACGGCCGGGGAGAGGACGAGCCCCACGACCGTAGTCCCCATCACCAATGTGTTGTAGAACCGGGTGAGGGGGGCGATCGGCAAGTTGTACAGTTTCGTGTAGAGCGACTGCAGAGCGGGCAGGCTCAACACGAAGAGACCGAGAGAGTGGAACCAGGGATCGAACAAGTATGCGAAGAAGCTGAACAGCAGGTACGCGAAACCGAAGGCCGCAAAGTTGAGTCGCAGGATTGCCGCGAGCAAGATCAGCAGCACGTTCTGCAGCGTGAGGAAGGGCGTCAGTCCCACGAAGAAGCCGAGGGTGAAGCCGCCAGCGATCGCTGCGGGGGAGGCCCCTTCGCGCAGCAACCGGACGAACTTGGACAAGAGTTGCAACCAGAGCATCGGTGGACCCCTGGCTTCGTTGGAAGTTCACTGGATTTGTGGGGCGGCGAGTCCTTTGCTTTTGCCTCAAACCCTCCGCGTGCGTATCTTACGGAAGCGCATCGGCATTGTCAAGTCCTGCAGCGGCTGCGGGTTTCGGCTTTGAAGGAGGCTACGGGTGGGGCGTCGCGGGCGTTGCAGGCGCGAACGGTTGAGCAGGCGATTGTCCTACTACCTCCGTCACCATCCGGAGGAGCTCGGCCTGGAGCTGGACGATGAGGGATTCGCGAACGTCTCGGTGGAAGAGATCGCGTCCAGGTTGGGCGTCCCGCCCGAGGACATCTACGAGGTGGTGGCCCGCGACCCGAAAGGGCGGTTCACAATTCGCGACGGGAAGATCCGGGCGAACTTCGGCCATTCGGTCGCACAGGGGAAGACGCTGTGGGAATCCCATCCCCCGGCGGCGCGTGACGAGCTCCCCGAGTATCTGTACCACGGCACGAGCCCGGGGCGAGTGGAGAGCATCCTGCGGAGTGGTTTGAAAGCCCGGGGTAGACAGCTCGTTCACCTTTCCACAAGAATCGACTGGGCGCAACAGGTGGGGCGTCGCCACAGCCCGAGCCCAGCGGTCCTGGAAGTGAGTGTGGACGCCGCGCTACGGGCCGGTGTGAAGATGTGGGTGGCCTCTCCCTCGACGGTGGTTGCTACCGAGATCCCCCCACACTGCCTGAGGCGGGTCCGGTAGGTGAAGTGTGAAAAGGCGTGACGCTCCGAATCTGCGGAGCAAACAGGGATTGCCCAAGCACAACTCCGCCACGGTTCGAGGGGGCGGCCGCCGAGGCAGAATTCTGGGTGGGCTTGTTCCCGCTGGACTGGATGTCGGGACGGCACCCTACCTGACCAATCTCTGCAGGCCACGTGCACTGGCTCGGGCGAGGAGACCTTCCGATCGGGACTGGACGCGAGTGGGCCAGTTGCCGGTTCTTCTCTCGGAACTTGGCACAGTGGCGGACCGCGTGTGGCTTTTGAGAAGCTCCGGAATCGTGTCAGGGAAACGGCCCTGCGCGGCGTCCGGGGAGTGCGCCCGGTCTTTTGTGGGCTACTTGGGCAACGGTCGAGCGCTTACGCCCGCCGGGAAGGGGCGAGTCGCCCCGTGAATTCCCTGTGCGCGTCGGCCAGCTCCGGGCCAATCCGCGGATCGAGTGTGAACTGATGAGATGAGAAACCCAAAACGGGAGGGAGCGATGCGTGCGACCACAATTGCGGTGCTTGCCCTGGCTCTGACACTCGGTCTGGTCGGCTGTGAGAAAGAGTCCGAGCACGGAGCTTGGAAGAAAGAGATCATTACGGCGGCCGGGGCTCCGAAGGCAATTGGGCCTTACAGTCAGGCCGTGAAGGTCGGACCGTGGCTCTTTATCTCCGGTCAGATCGCCATCGACCCGGCCACAGGGGAGCTGATCACGGGGGATTTCGAGTCGGAATTGCGGCGGGTACTGGAGAACATCGGTGCGGTTCTGCATGAGGCCGGGATGGACTACTCCGACGTGGTGCAGGCCACCGTCTTTCTCGCCGATCTTGACAACTACGCGAAGCTCAACGAGGTGTATTCTGAGTATTTCACGAGTGATTTCCCGGCGCGCTGTGCGGTGCAGGTGGCCCGTCTGCCCAAGGACGTGAACGTCGAGATCGCCGTGATCGCCTACCGGGGCGAGGAGGACTGAACTTGGCGGGGCCCGTACACGCGGAAGGGCGAAGAAGATCGGAGCAAATCGCCTCGTGGCCGTGCACTGGCCCCTACAGGTGCCCCTCGGCCAGGAACGGAGGGATGCTTCGGCTGGTTAAAGACGTGAAATAGTTCTGATCCACGAACCTTCGGACTCGGTGAGTGCTTTCCGGTAGGGGAATCGGCGCGCATTCAGGCGGAGGGCCGTATGCGGCGCACAGTACACATCATTGGATTCCCCTGGGAGGAGAAGAGCACGCTGAGGCGGGGAAGCCAACTGGGTCCGTGGGCCATCCGGAAACACCTCTTCGCGGCTGGCCTGCTCGGTGCGGCCGGTCGGGGCGGGCTGGTGGACGAAGGCGTGGTGAGGTTGCCCAAAGACGACAACGCTTTCCTCCAAATGGAGAGATGGATCGCGGCGATCCTTCGAAAAGGGGGAGTACCGATCGTGCTCGGTGGTGATCACACGGTCACGTTGCCGAGCGTCCGCGCGGTTGCTGCTCATCACGGTCCCGTGAATCTGGTTTGGGTGGACAGACACGCC
>CAYXFI010000491.1:0-2870 GCA_964464205.1 uncultured Cytophagia bacterium | reverse complement strand
AGACCCTTCGCGTAACCATGGCAAACAAAAGACTTGACTTTCACCGAGATAACTTGGCGCGTTTGCGAGAGTTCCTACCTCTTCCTGCTCTCCGCGGCTCTGCAGGTCCGCGAGAGATCCTACCGACCGGACGGCCAGAGGCCGTCCCTCCGAATCTCTCTTCGGGCCTTGGCGGCTTTGCCTGAGTCAAAAATCACCTCACGCCAAGTCTAGAGCTGCGCCGAATCTGCATCGTGAGCTCCGTCTTTGCACCAACGCAAAAGCCGGGCTTCACTTCATCTTCCCAATAACCGGGGTCGACGGGTGGTTGAGCTGCTGAATGCGCTGCACCGAAAGTCGGGACCGGACCGTGTCGAGCGCGACCAGGGGGCGTGGCAAATCGTTTTCATTTCTCATTTGAGCTCCACTGCCGTCGCGCGAGCTCCTCCGCTCACCTCCACCAGTTTCCGAGCGCCCCTTACGGCGTTGTCGATCAGGCGAATCCCTCCGGATGATCTTCCCTCCACCCGGACAAACGCTTCCGCTTCGCCGACGAGCCGGGTCTCCCGCAGCCAGACGTCGTGCGCCTGGCGCAGCCAAATGATAGCGGGAGTTCTCGGCCCGCTCATCGCCCGAAGTCCGCGGATGTTGAGCTCGGTCACGTCCTCGGCGAAAATCGCAGGGCGTTCATCGGCCTCCTCGAACCGCAGGTCAAGATCGTCGAGGACCACATTCCGCGCATGCCGGATGAACAGCCCGTAGCTCGGCAGCGTGCCGAACATCCGTTTCTTCGGGTATCTGGCCTCGTGCTCCGGGATTGTCCGTTCCGTGTCCCGCCGACTCCCACCGCCGCGGTACGTCACGCGGACGTTTCGCAGGGTCACGTCGGTCACGGGATGTCCCGGAATGCCGCAGATGAAGTCGTTGCTCTCGGTGATCCCGACTGCCTGAACGTTGCTGATCGTGATGCCGGAGATCGTACCCGGGCCTTTGGGGCGCTGGGACTCCGGGATGCCGTAGGGCCGCATACGCGCACCAAGTCGGATGGCGAGCACGCCATAGGCATCCCGAATCGAGATGTTAGAGATCGTGATGTTCCTGACCGTGCCGCCATCCACGCTGAAGATGTCGATACCTCGCGTCCCGTAGATGGCGCAGTTGGCGATGGTCACGTTCTCGAATCCGCCCGCCGATTCGGTCCCGAATTTGATCGCCGACTTCAGGCCGCTGATCACGCAGTTGCTGATCACCACGTCCCGGCACGGTGCCAACGAGAGGGACTTCAGCACGATGGCGTCGTCCTCGGAGCTGATGTTGCAGCCTTCGACGATCACACGCTCACAGCCGTCGAGGTCCAGTCCGTCGTTGTTCTTGTTGCTGTAGCTGCGAACCGTCACGTTGCGTATCCACACGTCGCGGCAGCGGATGTAATCCTGAACCCACGCGGCCGAGTTCACAAGGGTCACACCTTCGACAACCACGTTCTCGCACCCTTCGAAGAGCAAGATGAGCGGCCGCGGTACGGACCCATCCGGCGGGTAGTTCTCCATTGTCCCCTGTCCATCGATCACGCCGTCCCCCCGGATCGACACATTCCGTACGCCGCGAGCGAGGAAAATTGCGGGACCAAATGGCTTTCCGGCGCTGTCGCGGAAGATGGTGCCTAGCCGCATCCGGTCAGGATTACCGAGCACCCGCGTGCCGCGGTCGAGCCAAACGGTGATGGAATCCCGCAGCACAACCGTGCCCGTCAGGTATCGCCCGGGCGGGAAGTACACGGTGCCTCCGCCAATCGCAGCCGCGTCGATCGTGCGCTGGATCGCCTCCGTGTCGTCACTCAGACCGTCGCCCTTGGCCCCGTGAGCCCTCACATCGTGCCAGGTCGCTCCCGCCGACCCAACGGCGGCGGCCGACGGCGACAAAAGGAACAGCGAAATGACGAACCATGCCAGCGCACGATCTTGCGCACGTTTGCAGTTTCCGTACATCACGGCAACCTCCTCACACAAAGGTCTCATCAGCGTTCACTCCGGCAGGTCTTCTCCAGCCGGTACACGTCGTCGTGGAAATCCACGTATCCCTTGGGCTCGCCCCCGAAGCTCAGCGAGGGCGTTCTCGGTCTTCGACTGATCCACATAGTAGAGGGAGTCGATGTCCCGAGCTGGGTACCCGGTGAGTCCGAGCTCGGGAAACACGACCAGATCTACGCCCAGTGACGCCGCTTGCTTCAAGTAGCGGTTGATCTGCTGCAGATTGGCCTGCAGGTCTGGCTGCAGGTGAAATTGCGCCGCGGCCACGCGCAGGCGCACGGTCTCGCCCTCGCCTGCGAAGCTCCGCTGAGGCGAAGCCAGTGCGACCAGGATCGCCAGGCACACTGTGAACACCCTCGGGAGTGTCTTGTACTCGACCTCCGTGCGGGAACTGCCAGCCGCGAGGTTCTCACGAGCAACGTATGGCCGTCTTCGCTTCATTGGCACCCTCCCTTTCCTGTCGCCACGTGGCTCCCACAAGGGACAAAGGGGCTGAACCATTCCCGACGACATCTTACTCCTGGCACGGTAGCGAGACTGACCTCTGGCCATTCGCCCGGCCGCTCAAACGGACCCTGTGTTCCGTCGAGCCGGCTGAGGGCAACCATCACTTCCGCAGATCCTCCAGGATCACCTCCAGTGCGGCCTCGGAAATCTTGTGCTCGCGATGCGTCGAATCCAGAAACGCTGCGTAGCGGCCTTTCCCGAGTTGTTCCAGCCGCTGCCGCACAGCTCGCTCGTACGTGCGGTAGCCGGTGCCGGCGAAGCAGCACGGGTCGAACTCATTGAGCGCCTGCAGTTGACTCCGGCCTTCGCCGAACGCGCCCATCACGCACAGTTCGAGATAGTTGGCTACGCGGT